>DCGR01000022.1:1907-41139 GCA_002315285.1 Bacteroides sp. UBA1773
GTGGTGCAGGGCGACAGCATGAAATGTTAAGGAAATGTTAAAATTGCGCTTTTGCACTTTGCACTTTTCAGTGTTTGCACAAGTGCAAATCGGGGCGAGAGGTACTCCTCGGGCAGGTGGGGGGTGGCTCTCGTCCTTCATTCTATAGCCTGACTGAATAACTATCCATTATGATGCGAAGCACGTATGGACACCGCAGCCACAGCCCGATGGAACCGGCAAAGGCAGGCATGCTCCCGCGTTGTAGGCAGGGAATATGTCCGCATAACTGCACATACTCCTATTTCTACGGCGATTCCATAAGGCAACAAAATCTGCATCAAAAGCGAAAGTACCGCGGAGGAGCCTGCTTTCCCCTGTGTACCATATTTCGACAACTGACATTTGCTTGCCTTATGCTTTATGATAAGGTGTAAAATGTGTAGAAATCCAGTATTTCCCATTATATTTGCGCTGTCATTGAAAAAGCAGTAGATAATGGTTGGGAAAATATGTTGTGTAGGTCACATCACATTAGACAAGATTGTAACCCCAAAGCTACAGGTGCACATGCCTGGTGGCACCGCATTCTATTATGCACGTGCCATGAGCCAGCTGAATGACTTCAGCCAATTTTGCTTGGTGACGGCACTTGCCGAATCCGAAATGAAGGTGGTGGACGACATTCGGTCGCACGGTATAGAAGTGAAAGTGCTCCCATCTGCCCACTCCGTGTATTTCGAAAACTCATACGGCGAGGACATGAACCATAGGAGCCAACGCGTACTGGCCAAGGCCGCCCCTTTTACAAAAGAAGCCTTGAAGGATGTGAAAGCGGACTTCTTTCATTTAGGCTCGTTGCTGGCCGATGATTTCCCAACCGACCTCATCCGATACTTGTCAACAAAAGGGAAAGTATCGGTTGACGCACAAGGGTATCTGCGCGAAGTGAAAGGCGAGAACGTGTATGCAACTGACTGGACCGACAAGCTGAATGCACTGCGACACATCGACATACTGAAAGTTAACGAGCATGAGATGACTACGCTCACAGGGTGTTCCGACCCTGAGAAAGCCGCGCTACAGTTAGCGGAGTGGGGCGTGGATGAGGTTGTCATCACCTTAGGCAGCGAAGGATCGGTTGTCTATGCTGAAAACCGGCTGTTCAGAGTACCAGCATACCCGCCTCATGAACTGGTTGACGCAACAGGTTGTGGAGACACCTACATGGCGGGCTATTTGTACTATCGCAGCCAAGGGAAATCGTACTATGAATCTGGATGCTTCGCTGCTGCCATGAGCACCGTGAAGCTTGAATCGGCTGGCCCCTTCTCTGGCTGCGAAAAGGACATTGAAGAGATGATAAGAAACTGTTGAGGGGGAAACGAAGGACAAGAGGAAAAAGAAGAGGGAACCAGGACACAAAAAGAAGGAGAGCTCTGGACCGGAAGTTTACCCGCGAGTCCAGAAACTCTCCTTTATTCAATGATTCAACATTCCGTGCTACTATTCAAAGATGTTATAAAGAGGCTTGCCCACCCAAGCGTGCGGACGGTCAACGCCCAACATTACAGCAACGGTAGGAATGACATCGCAAATGGAAATCGGACAATCTATTTCGAAATTCTGCTTGATGCCTTTGCCTACAAACACCACCGGTGCCTCCATTTCGTTCATGGTGATGCCGCCATGGCCTTTGTTGATGCCTCCATGGTCGGCCGTAAGGATGAACAGCGTTTCGTCGGTCATTCCGGCCTTTTCTATTCCTTCGTAGATTTGCTGTATGCATGAATCCAAATGGTTCTCTACGGCAAGATACTCATCGGACATCCATCCGAAAGCATGGCCTTCATGATCGGGAGAATCGAAAATGATACTGCTGATTAACGGTTTTTGGGTGGTGATATAGTCCAATGCCCTTTCCAACCCCCCTTCACGATGGTTGATCTGCGAATCCATATCGATACTCAACGTGTCCACCACATAGTGCATGCCCGACCATTCGTAGAAATGCGCGATTTTGGCTTCGGGCATCTTGAGCTTTGTCTGGTAATAGATGTCGGGGAAGAAACCATGTTCGGTGAGCGTGTCGCTCGGGAAATCGGGATGCTTGCTTCCCCAGGTGTTGTAACCGTGCTGTTCCGGACCTGCTCCCATATAAAGCGACGCCCAGTTGAGCGCGCTTGCCGACGGCAACACGCTACGTTTGTGCAAAGCCCATGAGCCTTTGGCCATCATGCTGCGATAGAAAGGCATAATGGTGGTGCCACGAAGACTTTCCGAACTCATTCCGTCGAGACCAATAATAACGACGTGTTTGGGACAAGGGTATTTTTTCCCATTTTGACAAGCTACGGCCATCGCGGCCACCAGCAATAATAACAAATACTTTTTCATACGTTGATAATTTAAGTTTGACATATTTAGAAGTTGTCTTGAACAACAGTTTCCAAAGCGTATTGATAAGTTCTGAAAAAAGCGAAAAGACATTCAGGATAGAGGGCAGTCCGGAGATGGCTTCACATCTGAATCAACTGATCCAAAAAGTCATCGAGTTCCTTATCCAATCCCTTCAACAATGGATCGCCCAACAAGAGTGTTTCCTCATCATCAACAATCAGCAACTCCGCAAGTGTTTCCTTATCCTCATCAATCATCACAAAACCATACGGCTTGGAGATGATGAGTTGCTTGAAAAAGGCTTCGCCACGAAGAGACTGGAGCGCATTGCGCAAAACCGATTCGGCCTCCGAATAGAAGTCATCGTCCTTACATTCGGAAAACGCCTTGACAGTGCCCCTTACAAGTTCCTCATCATCATTGTAAATGACCAATTCGCCTGTTTCCTGCAGCGGTTGGAGATGAATGTCGGTAATGATGGACGTCGAATCCATGTCAAGGATATACATATCCAACGATTTCTTTATCAGTGACTTAAGTTGAGATTGTGCTTTTTGACCAAATTCCATAATACATAGTGATTTGAGAAAATTATTCTATCGCTTTCATTTGTAATTGAAGTTGTGTGAGATTTTCGGCCGAATGCTCCAAGATTGTCTTATACACCGACATCTGAAAACACTCGGGACCGTTGGGCTTCGCCAATGAAATGGCCTCGTTGAGATACGCCAAAGCCTGATCGTATAATCCCTCTCTCTCTGTGCAAACGGCCATGTTGTAAGCTGCGCGCATACGTCGTGTCCCTTTGCTTTTCTTATAGGCCTGTTCCCAAAGCCGATGTGCCTCCTTGAGGTTGTTTTCTTTCAAGAACACCGCACCGTCGCGCGTTTCGATGGTTCCTGAAGCGTAATAATAACGCTCTACGCTTACCCAATGAGGAAGGATACGCTCGGCAACCGCTTCACCCGCAAACATGCACGACTCACCAATCAACTTAGAAAGCGACATGGTATGCCCTACATCCCACATGATGGAGTCGGTAAACTGGATGGTGGTCAAATAGGTGTCGCGCTGCGGCACGTACATGCGAATGTAAGGAGTCACTGAAGCCTGAACCATAGGAATGAATCCTTCATAATATTCCACCATAAAGTTGACGAACACCGCATCGACCGACAACAACACATCAACATCCAATTCGTCGATAATCTGGCAAGACTCGCTGGGCGACAAAACACCCTTCGCACGATGCTCGTCATAAATAGTGGAATCCTGCAGGATGACCTCATCGAAATAATTGGTGGATGCAATGCTTTGTGCAAGCGCGCCTGACGCCACCACCCCATTGCCAAGATAGGTCAAGGTGTCAGCATTCTTTTTCGTAACATATTTGCTGTAATCAATACTGGGCATGTTATTGACTATCCCAATGCGCCGCATCCCAGGCAGGAAACTCATTCCTCCCGCTTCGAGCTGGTCGTAGGTGAGATAATTGACAGAATTGCAGGCACACAAAATGCCTGCAACCAGAATGCCCAATATTTGTCTACAACAATTTGCCATGACAGTTCTTGTATTTCTTGCCAGAGCCACACGGACAAGGGTCGTTACGTCCTACCGTCTTTTCGACACGTACAGGCTCGCGTTTTTGTTCGCGTGTGTCGCGTGCCGCTGCATTTTGCTGTCCCTGGTCGTTTAGGTCCTGTTTGGTTTCCTGATAGCGTTGGCTACGTTTTTCTGGAGTCGCCTCACGCACATCCGTTGGCTCCTGCACAGGGATTTGTCCGCGCAACAAAATGCTTATGGTGTTGTTGTTGATACGATTCACCATGTTGTCGAACAATTTCACCGATTCCAGCTTGAATATGAGCAATGGGTCTTTCTGCTCATACGAAGCATTCTGAACGGAATGCTTCAATTCATCGAGTTCACGAAGGTTCTCTTTCCATGCATCGTCGATGGTATGCAGCAGAATGGCCTTTTCGAATGCCTTGACGATTTCCTTGCCTTCCGTTTCGTAAGCGGTCTTCAAATTGACAGGGATATTATACACATGCTTTCCATCCGAGATTGGTATCATGATGTTTTCATACATTTGTCCCTGGTTTTCATATACCTGTTTGATTACAGGCATTGCAATCTGTGCCATCCGTTCGGTCTTGAACTTGAAATTGCCCATGGTCTGTTCGAATGCGATGTCGGCCAAAGCGTCTCTGTCCTTGGCATAGAAATCCTCTTCGCTGAATGGAATGTCCATAGCAAGCGTCTGCAACATCTCCATCCTACAGCTATGGTAATCGCCCAATTCAATGGCGTATGCACATCTGTCCCAAATCATGTTCACGATGTCCATGCCAATGCGTTCTCCCATGAGGGCATGACGGCGTTTTGCATAAATCACGGTTCGCTGCTTGTTCATCACGTCATCATATTCCAGCAAGCGTTTACGAATGCCGAAGTTGTTCTCTTCCACTTTCTTTTGTGCACGCTCGATGGATTTCGAAATGATGGGATGCTCTATCATCTCACCATCCTTGAATCCCAACTTGTCCATCACCGATGCCATACGTTCGGAGCCGAATAATCGCATAAGGTCATCTTCCAAGGAGACGAAGAACACACTCGATCCAGGGTCGCCCTGACGACCGGCACGACCACGCAACTGACGATCGACGCGACGGCTTTCATGACGCTCCGTGCCAATGATTGCAAGACCACCAGCAGCCTTCACCTCATCAGACAGCTTGATGTCGGTACCACGCCCTGCCATATTGGTGGCAATCGTGACGGTACTACGCTGACCTGCCTGTGCCACGATGTCGGCCTCCTTTTGGTGTAGTTTCGCGTTGAGCACATTGTGCTCGATGTGACGGAGCTCAAGCATCTTGCTCAGCATTTCCGATATTTCCACAGATGTCGTGCCAACCAAGACCGGACGACCTTTGTCAACGATTTGCTGGATTTCCTCAATGACAGCCTTGTACTTCTCGCGTTTGGTGCGATAGATGCGGTCATTCATGTCGATGCGGGCAATGGGGCGATTGGTCGGGATAACCACCACATCAAGCTTATAGATATTCCACAACTCCCCTGCTTCCGTTTCGGCTGTACCGGTCATACCCGACAGTTTGTGATACATACGGAAATAGTTCTGGAGGGTAATTGTGGCAAAGGTTTGTGTGGCTGCTTCGATTTTCACACGTTCCTTAGCCTCGACAGCCTGGTGCAAGCCATCGCTCCAGCGGCGTCCTTCCATGATACGACCCGTCTGCTCATCCACGATTTTCACCTGTCCATCGAGCACGACATAATCAGTATCCTTCTCGAACAGAGTATATGCCTTCAGCAACTGCAGGATGGTGTGCACACGTTCAGATTTGACGGCATAGTCGGTCATCAACTGATCGCGTTTGTCCATCTTCTCCTCGTCTGTCAGCTGTTCGTTTTCGAGTGCGGAAAGCTGCGCCGTGATATCGGGCAACACGAACAAGGTCGCATCGGCCGCATTTCCGGTGATGAGCTCAATACCCTTGTCGGTAAGATCCACTCCCTTTTGTTTCTCATCGATGACGAAATAAAGAGGATCGGTGGCCTCGGGCATACGCTTGTTGTTTTGCTCCATATAGATTTCTTCCGTCTTCAACATGCCGGCCTTCACAAAAGGTTCGCTCAGATATTTGATGAGCGGTTTGTTCTTGGGAAGAGCCTTATGACTACGGAACAATGCCAAGAAGCCGGCTTCCTGATCGGCCTTGTTGTCGGATGCTATGAGTTTTTTGGCTTCGGCCAGATATTGGGTGGCCAAATGGCGTTGCGCTTCCACAAGGCGTTCCACCAATGGGCGCAAATCCTCGAACAGCTGGTCGTCGCCTTTGGGCACCGGACCGGAAATGATAAGTGGCGTACGGGCATCGTCGATCAACACGGAATCGACCTCATCGACAATGGCATAATTATGTTTGCGCTGCACCAAATCCTTGGGTGTGATAGCCATATTGTCGCGCAGATAATCGAAACCGAACTCGTTGTTCGTTCCGAAGGTGATATCTGCCAGATAGGCCTGACGGCGTGCCTCAGAGTTGGGTTGGTGCTTGTCGATGCAATCGACCGACAGGCCATGGAACATATAGAGAGGTCCCATCCACTCGGCATCTCGCTTTGCCAGATAGTCGTTGACGGTAACCACATGCACACCATTGCCCGTCAGCGCGTTCAAGAACACCGGCAGAGTTGCCACCAATGTCTTGCCTTCGCCTGTAGCCATTTCGGCAATGCGACCTTTGTGGAGCACCACGCCACCAAACAACTGGACATCATAGTGAACCATGTTCCAAAGCGTGTCGTTTCCTCCTGCAATCCAATGATTCTGATAAATGGCCTTGTCGTCTTCAATGCGAACAAAATCCTTGCCTTGACCAGCGAGCAAACGGTCGAACTCCGTAGCTGCAACCACGATCTCCTCATTCTCGGTGAACCGCTTGGCTGTTTCCTTTATGATGGCAAAAGCCTGTGGCAAGACCTCATCGAGCGCTTTCTCATACTTCTCAAGAACATCCTTTTCAAGCTTGTCAATCTGGTTGAAGATAGGTTCGCGTTTTTCTATATCGGTGCTCTCAATAGTGCTTTTCAGATTTTCAATCTCAGCATTTTCCTTTTCGGCCGAAGCCTTCACATAGGCTTTCAGTTCGACGGTTTTCGCACGCAACCCATCGTTGTCTAATTTGGCAATTTCCGGATAGGCCGCTTTTATCTTATTCACCCAAGGCATGATTTCCTTCATGTCGCGAGTCGATTTGTTACCGAATATTTTTCCTACAAATTCGTTAAATCCCATTTTTACTATTTTTTATATATTTGGTTGCAAATGTATTAAATTTATCTCTTTCCGCCCAATATTTCGTTCTGAAATATTCAGGTACATACTTATTTCAAGTTAAGCAAGGGTGCAGCCGTAGTGGCATTGGGCGCACGGATGCGCAGACAATGGGCAATGGTAGAAGCCATGCAGCCGATTTCCACGGGAGCATAGATTTTCTCCGCCTTCACATCCCAACCGAGGAAAACGAGCGGCACATGGGTATAATTGTCGCGCACAACATATTTCTCGTCGCTTTGCACACTCTCGATGGTCCAACCGGGATATATCTCAAGCCACAGGTCGCCGGAGCAAAATGGGTTGTACCTGTTTTTGATTTTAGCCAATTCCGGATTCCACGAGCCTAACTTCAATCGTTGCGAGGAATACACCTCCCTGACGCCACTGAACTGTACCAAGAAACCGGCGGACTTATCAAGCACTTCGAAAAAATCCAGATGTTTGTCTTCTATCGTCTTCTTCGACAGATAAATTTCTTGGTCGTAAATACCCTCTACGTATTTCCCTTCACCATAAATGGCTGCCAAGTAAAGATTCAGCAATGCCGAGCATCGTTTGATAGAAAACTCGCCTGTCGGGATTTTATATTTTTCCGGATCGGCCGATACGTGTTCTGTCAATCCGGTAGAAGTCAACACAACCAACACATTCGGCATGCCAAAACGCTTGTCTATCATCTCGAGCAACTCGCCCAAAGCATCGTCGAGCCTAACATAAGTGTCCTGAATTTCCAAAGGCAACGCCGAAGCCGTAGCATGTTCGTAATTGCCTGCATAATAGCCTATACTCAAATAGTCGGGTGTCAGATCGTTTCCGATAGGGTTTTCCGCAAGACATTGGTTGACCAACTTGTTTACCTCGATGTTGACATACGGACTGGTTTTGAGTTTGCGATATTTGTTTCGGCGTTCGTTATCGAATACATACTTGAAGCCCACGGCAGACCCATCAGCCGTGACATACTGATAACGGGTGATGGGCAGGAAAGGCTCCCATACGATGTTTCCGATGCGGAAATCCAACCCTTGCCGTTCGTTATACTGCGACACCCACCGGGGAAACGTGCCATAATAAGTGCTACCCGACCATTTGCCTGTTTCATCATTGAGCCAAAAGGCTCCGTTTGAGGAGTGACCAGCCATCAGGATAGCCATTTCGCGCGTAGGTGCGATGGAATATGCAATGGCTTTCCCCTCAGAAGCAATCATGAGCTCATCAGAAACAGTCGAGACTTTCAGCCGCTCGGCCGACGAATTCTCTGAGGTTGCATACCCCATGAAACGCGAGTCGTCAACACAATCGATTATCCGGAGGGTAGCCCTGTCAAGCCATTGTCTGCCAATAATGCCATGCAAGGCTGGATTGGCACCCGTGTGTATGGTAGCGGTAGCATTTGTCTGATCAATATTGGCATAGTCGAAAATGGCATTTTCATAAATCCTGCCACTTTTCAGCAAACGCTTGAATCCTTTTTCGCCATAAAGCGGGCTGAAAGCATCCACATAGTCAAGTCGGAGTTGGTCAATTGTTATGCTGATGACCACCCTCGGCGTTGCCGGAGTATTTTGGGCCTCAAGGTAAGAAAAGGCAATGAGCGCCGCTAACGATGTGAGTATATGTCGGTTCATGTCTTATAGTTTCATCGGTTTTTGGCTGGCAAGTATGCCATAAATAGATGCCCTGCCGACAAAGTCAGCAAACTTAATGCCAGCGGAGTGACAGCAGGATGGAAATATTGTCCGCTAAACGGCATGACAATCAAGAACGACACCAAGGCCATCACATTATAAAAATGGTAGTATGTCTTGCGTCGTTTGATGGTACAATACAGGATTCGAGGCAACATCACCAACGGGACAGGGTTCAACATGCCAATCATCCAGTTGCTGCCCACAGTAGGATGAATACTAACGAAAAACAAGAAGGCTATGACCACACCGGCAGTCCCTTGTAATCCAAACAGCAATGCCTCCCACCACCAAAACAGTTTTCCTCGACGAATTTCCACCCCTGTCAAGACTAACGTTAGGACAAACAACATCCAGGCAACAAGCATGGGCGAAAGAGGGAATCCAGAGGGTTCGTCAACATCTTCACCTATTAATATAAGATTATCACTCTTCACAAATGGTTCTCCATTCTTCTTCTTTGCCTGATTTGCCGCATCATGAAAATACTGAGGTGCGAACATTTGTTGCCGCTGCGTAATGGGTCGATCGGCTTCTTCCCCCAGCATCATGTCTATGCCAAACGAATACCATGGTGCCGAAGACATGTACTGATGGACAATACGGCGAAACGACAAGGTGTCGGTCATTTCGCCATATATCACACCACCCACCACACACTCCTCAATGCGATCGCGGGCTCTGGTCGTACAGTTGTCGAAGAAATAATTGTATCGATAGGTCCTGTTTTCCGGTTGCAGGTTTTTGACAAGAATATTCCATAAGGCAACTTTCTCATCATCCTCCAGATTCAGCCTTTGCTCATCCACAGTAGCGCCAAGATAAGTGTACAGCAAGCGGAATTGCTCATACTCCTCGCCCGCCAGGAAATAATCGGTCTCCCCCTTCACAAAATGATATAAAAAATAAGGAGCGCTGAAATCAAAAGTCCCGAAATTGAAAACCAGATCCTGCTTTTGTGTGACATTTTGGTAGCGAATGGCCGTATGGCCAAACATCCTATATATCTCAGAACTTGGATGACAGGTCAAAATGCTGAAATCCACACTGTCCTTCAAGACGCTGGCACGCAGAGACAACACAAAGGTCAGCAACAAAACAGAAAGGAATAACTTCTTTTTCATAAATTGCTGCAAAAATACACCAAAAAAAGTTTAAATCCTCACAAATTGGGGTTTTATTTGTTGCACTTTAACAAAAAAAACCGTTACTTTGCACCCGTTTATTACTGAAAATATGCCGGCAAATAAAAAAAGGATACTTCTTTCTTGCGTATTGATTTGTATCTCATCCATGTTGATGGCCCAAATCACTACCAATTCTCCATATTCAAGATATGGTTATGGCTTATTGTCCGACCAAGCATTTGGAAACAGCATTGGCATGGGAGGCACTTCCATCGGTATGCGAAGCCGTTTCCATATCAACCCAGTAAATCCTGCGTCATATACAGCCGTTGACTCCATCACATTCATGTTTGACTTGGGCATGTCGTTTCAAAACACCAACTTTATAGAAGGGACGGTCAAGACCAACGCAAAGAATGCGAGATTCGACTACATAGCCATGCAATTCCGTTTCTCACGAAAGTTGGCATTTTCGGCAGGCTACATTCCCTTCTCGAACGTGGGCTATGAAATGAGCAAAAAGACAGAAGTCACAACCGATGAATATGGAGACGAGACTTACTCTTTGGCTACTTATCAAGGTGATGGAGGCTTACAACAACTGTACGTAGGGTTGGCCTATAAAATCTTACCCAACTTGTCAGTAGGTGCCAATGCCTCATTGCTCTATGGCGACATTTCACACACCATTACCACTCAATTCAGCAACACGAGTGCAACTATCAGTTCGCAGGGTGATGGAATTTCCGTATCCGACTTTAAGTTTGATATCGGAACCCAATATACACACCATTTGGCCGACCGACACGACCTTACCCTTGGCCTCATCTATGGTTTTGGCAGCAATTTGGCCAATACCGAAGGCTATAATTTCACGCACACCATCAATTCCTCAGCCACATACATTTCCGAACAGATTGACACTGTCCGCAACGCATTCCAGTTGCCAGCCACCATAGGTGGAGGTTTGGCATACACCTACAACAACCAACTCACTGTAGGGCTTGATGTGAAATATCAGAAATGGAGTGCAGCAAAATATTTTGGTGAGGAAAACTACTTCAACAACCGCACACGCATCTCGTTGGGAGCCGAATACCAACCCGACATTTATGGACGCAAATTTTTCGGGCGTATCAAGTACAGACTGGGTGGACACTTTACCGACTCATATACCAAGACCGCCGAGGGTATCGGCATGAAAGAGTATGGCGCAAGTTTCGGCTTTGGCATCCCCATATTCCTCTACAATTCGCGTACATATCTGAACCTGTCGGGGGAATACGTTCATGTGCAACCCAAGATTAGCGGATTACTCGAAGAAAATTATTTGAGACTTAACGTAGGAATCACCTTCAATGAACGATGGTTCATGAAGTGGAAAGTAGAATAAGGAAGTAAACTAACTGTTATATTAAATACACAATGAAAATTAAAACAATTTTAATTTTGGCTACTCTGTCCATGAATGCCACGACCATGTTTGCTCAGAAAGGTGTTCAGGACGGTTCACGGTTTGGCCATGGTGAGGACAGTATCAACTGTTTGAAAAACATCAGTATTTACACTGAGTACGTAAAAACCAACAATTTTGGTGATGCCTACACTCCTTGGAGAAGCGTGTTCGACGATGCTCCTATTGCCCAAATGGCAACTTACACTAATGGTGCCAAGATTCTTCGTGGACTTATGGCACAGGCAAAAGATGGTGCCACACAAAAGAAATACTTTGAAGAACTGATGGCCGTCCACGATCAGCGTGCCAAATATCTTGACCAACTGAACCAATATGTAAAACGCCCTTATAAGTTGAGCGATGTGTTGGCTGCTAAGGTCCAGGATTACTATTCCATGGGATGTCCAAGCAACAAGACTTGCTACGACATGCTCAAGGAAGTGCTTGACATGGACAAAGTGAATGCTGATTATTACATCATGCACGAATTCATGGAATTGTCAGCACGTCTCATCAAGGAAAACGAATCGCATAAGGAGCAATTCATACAGGATTACATCCTCGTTTCCGGTTATGCCAACGAGGCTTATAAGGCTTGTACCGTAGAGAAGGCAAAGGCAAACCTGAAGGTTGCAAAAGACAACATCGACGCTTATTTCATCAAGAGTGGTGTGGCTACTTGCGAAAACCTGCAGGCTATCTATGCACCCAAGGTTGCCGAGAACAAAACGAACATCGACTATCTGAAGCAAGTCATCACCGTGATGCAGTTGCTGGGGTGCACTGAAGAGGAAGCTTATTTCTCTGCATCCGAGTTTGCCCATGCCATCGAGCCAACACCTCAAACAGCCGTTGGTTGCGGTTACATGTTCTTCAAGAAGGGCGACATCAGCAAGTGTATGGAATATTTCGACCAAGCCATTTCGCTCGAGCAAAACGCTGAAGCCAAAGCCGACTACCTCTACAAGGCAGCCGTCATCCTGTTCAGCCAGAAAAGCTATGGAAAGGCAAAACAATATGCACAGAAGGCTTTCGATGCCAACGAAAAGAGCGCCAAGCCTCTGGTGCTGATTGCCAAAATGTATGCTGCAAGTCCCAACTGGAACGAAGAGGCCGCCCTCAACAAGTGTACTTATTTCGTAGTCATCGACAAATTGCAACGTGCAAAGAGCATCGACCCAAGTGTTGCCGACGAATGCAACGAACTCATCGGAACCTACTCGCGCCACACTCCGAAGGATGAAGATTTGTTCTTCCTCGGCATCAAGAAGGGCGACAAGGTCAATGTTGGTGGTTGGATTGGTGAAACAACAACCGTACGCTAAACAACGTGGATATTAACCGAATAAGCCATATCGGTATTCGCATAACAGTTGCCCTTTGGGTAACTGTTATGTTCGTTTTTACTCCTTCATGCAATAGTGGCAAAAAGCACAAGGCCGAGTCCATCCTCAACAAGGATTCTGTACCTACCATGCGCACCTACGGAGTGACAACACTCATCTCTGATTCTGGAATCATCAGTTATAAGATCATAACCGAAGAATGGGACATTTACAACCGTCCCGATTTCTCACAATGGGCTTTCGAGAAAGGAGTCTATTTGGAGAAATTCGACACCCTCATGCATGTTACCGCCAGTATCAAGGCCGACACAGCCTACTATTACGACAAGAAGAAACTATGGGAACTTCGGAGCAATGTCCATATTCGCAACCTGGCTGGCGACAAGTTCAACACAAGCTTGATGTTTTGGGACGAAGATGCCAAGAGAATCTATTCCGACAAGTACATCAGCATAGAGCAAGCTGATAGACAGATTGTGGGTTATGGTTTTGAGTCAGACCAATCGCTCACCAATTACACCATACGCCAATCGTCAGGAGTATTCCTAGTTGAGGACACGGCACCTGCCGATACTGTCAAGTCAGTTCCTGTCGATACTGTCAAGCCTGCTGCCGTTGACACATCCTCATTCGCTACCAAATGGCGGAGAATGTTTGGAATCTCGCCATCCCAACTAACGACAAAGACTGATGCACCAAAATCCACAACAAGCCGCTCCAAGGCTCATCCAGACACAACCTCCACTGTAGATAGCCTCGCAAGACCATGACCAATTTTTTCTCCCTACTGATTACTATCCTACTGTCGGCTTTTTTCTCAGGGATGGAAATTGCCTTTGTATCATCATCAAAGATGCGATTCGAGGTGAGCAACAAGACACCGAATCTCACCTCACGAATCATCACTTTATTTTATCAACATCCTGACAATTTCATATCCACCATGCTGGTGGGCAACAACATTGTCCTGGTCATTTACGGCATACTGTTTGCCCACATACTCGAACAACCCATTTCCGCATTGGTGGAAAACGAATGGATTGTTGTACTCATACAAACCATCCTTTCCACCCTACTCATTCTCGTAACGGGCGAATTCCTTCCCAAAATACTATTCAAAATTGATTCGAATCTCTCACTTTCCATATTTGCCATACCGGCTTTCGTTTGCTATGTGGTCCTTTACCCTATCAGTCGTTTCACTTCATTGCTTTCTAGGCTATTCCTCCATCTCGTAGGAACCAAAGTGAATCCAGAAACAAGCAACAAAGCATTCACACGGGTTGACCTCGACGATTTCATTGAGTCCAGCATCACCAATGACAATGACGAATTGGAAACAGAAGTGAAGATATTCCAAAACGTGCTCGATTTCTCCACAATCAAGATTCGCGACTGCATGATACCTCGCACCGAGATTGTGGCATGTGAATACAACACGTCCATCGACGAACTTAAGGTGTTGTTCGAAACGAGCGGAATCAGCAAAATCATAGTCTATAAAGATACCATCGACAATGTTGTGGGATATATTCATTCCTCCGAAATGTTCCGCTGCGTAGATACCCCATGGACATCGGCCATCCGCGATTTGCCTTTTGTCCCCGAGACCATGAACGCGCCCAAACTCATGAAACTGTTCATGCAACAGAAACGTTCGTTGGCCATAGTGGTCGATGAATTCGGTGGAACCTCGGGAATCGTAGCCTTAGAGGATCTGGTGGAAGAGATTTTCGGAGAGATTGAAGACGAACATGACATTAATTCCTCGAAAGACACAGCAATTGACTTGGGGAATGGAGAATACGACCTGAGTGGTCGTCTTGAAATAACACAAATCAACGACATGTTCGGACTTGAATTACCAGAAAGCGAAGAGTACCAGACACTGGCCGGGCTCATTCTGCACTCCTACCAAAATTTTCCCAAACTGCACGATGTGGTTACAATTGGACGCTTTCAGTTCAAAATTACAGCCATCACGCAAACAAAAATAGGCCGTTTACGTCTAAAAGTACTCGATGATTGAATTTTTTAACTTTTTCTGAGCTATCCCATCTTTTTTTTTCGTATCTTCGTGCGCTAAAAATAAAACATAAACAAACAACAACAATAAAACAAAAGAAATGGCAACATTACAAAAAATCAGAAGCAAAGGACCACTCTTGGTCATGGTTATTGGTCTCGCTCTCTTCGCATTCATTGCCGGCGATGCATGGAAAGTGCTGAAGCCGAATCAGGGGCGTCAGGACATAGGTGAAATCAATGGTCAGAAAGTATCGGCTCTCGACTATCAAAACGCTTATGAAGAACTGAGCGAAATCGTGAAAGCCATGCAGGGTGCCAACGCTCTTAATGATCAGCAGATGAACTACGTGAAAGACCAAGTATGGCAGAACATGGTATTCACATCCATTATCTCTGCCGAAGCAGAAAAACTTGGCTTGGTTGTAACTGATGCAGAAATTCAAGCTGTTACCGATGAGGGAACCAATCCTATGTTGATGCAGACTCCTTTCCGCAATCCCAACACAGGCAAGTTCGACAAGGATATGCTCAAGAAATTCTTGGCCGAATATACTGCAATGAACAATTCACAAATGCCACAACAGTATCGTGAATACTACCAGCAATTGGTCAAGATTTGGGAATACACCGAAAAATCCCTGAAAGAAAACCTTCTGTCACAGAAGTATCAGGCTCTAATTCAAAAGAGTTTCATCAGCAACAATGTTGAAGCTGAAATGAATTTCACCGAGCGTACCGCTGAGGTTGAGGCTCTTGTGGCTTCCTACCCATACCTGTCATTACGCGACACTTCCATCGTCGCTTCGTCTGCCGATATGCAAGCTTTGTATAATCAAAAGAAAGAAGAATACAAGCAACCCATTGAGACGCGTAACATCAAATATGTTGATTTCCAAGTCGTTCCTTCCGATCAAGACCGCAAGGACTTGTTGCAGGAAATGACAGAGCTTGCCGAACAACTTGCTTCCGCTGAGGAAGTGGCAGCCTTTGTTCGTTCAGCCAACTCCACAGTCCCCTACTCCAATATCGCTATCAACAGGGATGTGCTTCCGGTTGATGTGGCAACACGCCTCGACTCCGTACAGGGATTGGAAGTATATGGACCTTATTTCAATGATGCAGACGACTCTTACAATGTCATCCGGCTATTCGCTACCGAGCAACTGCCAGATTCCGTACAATTCATGCAGCTTGCTCTCGCTCCCGAAGCTGTTGATAGCGTGTTTACATCACTACAAGGTGGAGCCGACTTTGCAGAAACAGCCAAGAACTACGGACAATCACAGGAAGCAAATTGGTTGGCAGCATCGCAATACGAAGGTTCACAACTCGATGCTGACAATCTTACCTTCATCCGCACATTGCTTGAGGCTACCCCTAACACCATCAACCGCATCAAGATTGGCGAGAACAACGTAATCTATAAAGTGCTTGCCAAAACAGCTCCTAAGAAAAAATACAACGTAGCCGTCATCAAGCGTCCTGTCGAGTTTAGCAAAGAGACCTACAACAACGAGTACAATCGATTCAGCCAATTCGTTGCACAGAACAAGAGTCTGAAAGACTTGATTGATAATACTGAGAACGCCAACTATCGCTTGCTCGACCGTACTGATATCTCCACTTCCGAACATTATGTAGGTGGTGTACAGAACACACGCGATGCGCTGAAATGGATTTTCGAAGCAAAGGAAGGTGAAGTTTCACCCCTCTATGAATGTGGCGAAAACAACCACCTCATGGTTATTGGTCTTGAAAAAGTCAACAAGGAAGGCTACCGCGACTTCAACAATGTAAAAGATGAGTTGAGCCGTGAAATCATCAACAACAAAAAGGCAGAAAAAATCATTGCTCAATGGACTGGCAAGTCTATCGCCGATGTACAAGGAACAGAAGGTGTAGTAGTTGACACCATCAAGCACATCACATTCAGTGCTCCCGTATTCGTATCTGCCACGATGAGTAGCGAACCCGTTTTGAGCGCCGTTGCCAACAAAGCCGAAGTTGATGCCGTAAGTGCTCCCATGAAAGGTACTGCAGGCGTATTCCTCATGCAAGTACTGAAGAAAGACAAGACTGTAGAGACTTTCGATGCAGCAAAAGAGAAAGAGACCTGCTCCGCACGTATGGCACAGTATGCCGCAGCTTATTTGCAGGACTTGATTTCACGTGCAAAAATAGTCGACAATCGTTACCTTTATTTCTAATTCAGGAACATCATAACCTTTATACTAATAGAAGAGCATCCGGTATGATGACCGGATGCTCTTTTTAATGAAATGACGATTACTAACTCCCCCCCCCAAAAAAAAAAATCAATCCACCCACATAAGGTCACTCATGATTCCGTCCGACACAAAGATACCCTGTGGAGTTAGTCGTAAGGTGTCGTCAATTCTTTCAAGCAGTCCACGATGCAAGTAGTATTGTGCCATCAGCAAACAATGTTCGTACAACGACATTCCGAAATCCTGCAGCAACAGTTTCAGAGGTAGTCCCCACATTGTGCGAAGGCGAGTCATCACAAACTCATTGTAGCGGGTGGCCAAATCGAGTTCCTCCCTATCGAAAGGGCGTGTGGCAAGATAAGCATCAAGATCTGGCTTGTTCCACTGACGAGAATTTCCATCAAAGGAATGAGCGCCAGCACCAACACCAAGATAGGCCTCGCCTTGCCAATACGAACTGTTATGACGCGAGTGATATGATGGCAGACAGAAATTTGATATCTCATAATGTTGATAACCTGATTTTTTCAATTCATTGACAAGCAACGAGTACATGGACAGACTCAACTCTTCATCCGCCTCCCTCACCTTGTCTTCCTGCCGAAGTTTCCAAAGAGGCGTACCTTCCTCATACATCAATGCATAGGAGGAGATGTGTTGGGGGCGCATGCTGATAGCACGTGCCACATCATCGCCCAACATCTCCAATGTCTGCCCAGGCAGTCCATACATCAAATCAATGCTGATATTATCAAAACCAGCCTTTCGACAACGGCCATACGCCTCGACAGCCTCCTCAGCCAAGTATCTGCGGTTGAGCAACCGCAACGTAGGATTGTGGAATGTCTGTATGCCCATACTTAACCGAGTGAATGGCAGCATACACAACTGCTCCACATAAGAATCGTCCAAATCGTCAGGATTTGCCTCCACTGTGATTTCGCATTCATCAGACACCTTATAATATTCCCTGATTACGTCAAAGATGCGACTAAAGTCATGAAACGACAATTGAGAAGGCGTACCACCTCCAAAATAGACCGTCGATACAACAGTTCCTAACAGATAACCACGACGTTCAACCAATTCACCACACAAAGCATCCACATAAGCGCCCTTTTTTTTCGACTGGATTGTCGAAAAAAAATCACAATAAATGCAACGCTTGGCACAAAATGGGATATGGATATAAATTCCCGCCATCAAATTTTCTTCTTTGTACTTTTAGGTTTCAATTTCCCTTGCAACCACAAAGACTTTCGCTGTTCATACAACTCACGCTGTTTTTCCAAATAATTATCTGCCATATCCTTGAAATTTCCGCAAAGTTATGAATTTTATAATGAAAAAATTTGCCAATTGACGTTTTTTTTGTAATTTGCGCCCAGTTAAGAAATTCCATAAAGAAACAATATAATAATTTTAAAATTATCAATATCATGAAGGTCTATCAAACTAATGAAATCAAAAACATTGCCCTTCTGGGTAGTCATGGAGCCGGTAAAACCACCCTCACAGAGTCCTTACTCTTTGAGAGTGGTATCATAAAACGCCGCGGAAAAATCGAAACAAAAAACACAGTAAGCGATTATTTTCCAGTGGAACAGGAATATGGTTATAGTGTATTCTCTACAGTGTTCCACACGGAATTCAACGGCAAGAAACTCAATTTCATTGACTGTCCAGGTAGCGATGATTTCATAGGGGCCTCTGTGTCGGCCCTACACATCTGTGATACGGGACTAATTGTCATTAATGGTCAGTATGGCGTTGAAGTAGGAACACAGAACCAATTCCGTCAGTGTGCAAAGCTCAACAAGCCTCTTGTCTTTGCCATCAATGATGTCGATAGGGAGAATTTCGACTTCAACAACGTGCTGGAGCAAATGAAAAACTCCTTTGGACCTAAGGTACAGCCTATCCAATATCCCCTCAATTCAGGTCCCAATTTCAATGCCCTCATTGACGTATTGCTCATGAAGAAATATTCATGGGGACCAGATGGTGGAGTACCTACCATTGAGGAAATTCCAGCAGAAGAGCTCGATAGAGCACAGGAAATGCACGATGCACTGATTGAAGCTGCAGCCAGCAATGATGACACATTGATGGAAAAATATTTCGAGACCATGGAGCTTACCGAAGATGAAATCCGTCTCGGCGTACGCAAAGGCATTGCCAATGGAGGCATGTACCCCGTATTCTGCGTATGTGCAGCAAAGGACATGGGTGTCCGCCGCATGATGGAATTTCTTGGCAATGTTTGTCCATCGCCAATTGACATGCCAGCCATCAACAACAGCAAGGGCGAAGAAGTTGTTCCCGATGCCAACGGTGCTCTTTCGTTATTCTTCTTCAAAACTGCAGTGGAGCCACACATTGGTGGAGTACAATATTTCAAGGTGATGCGAGGCACACTCACCGAAGGTTGCGACCTCACCAACACAGACCGTGGCTCCAAAGAACGTTTGGCTCAGATTTTCGCTTGTGCAGGTGGTGGCAACCGTATTCAGGTGTCAGAAATGAAAGCTGGCGATATCGGTTGCACTGTTAAATTAAAGGATGTCAAAACAGGCAATACATTAAATGGAAAAGACTCCGAAGACACCTTTAACTTCATCAAATACCCTAATCCAAAATACTCTCGCGCCATTCGTCCAGAGAACGAATCGGACATCGAAAAGATGATGACCATCTTGAATCGTATGCGCGAAGAAGACCCAACATGGATTATCGAGCAATCGAAAGAATTGAAGCAGACTATCCTCTATGGTCAAGGAGAATTCCACTTGCGCACCTTGAAATGGCGTATCGAAAACAACGAAAAATTGATGATTCAGTTTGATGAGCCTAAGATTCCTTATCGCGAAACAATCACCAAGGCAGCACGTGCGGACTATCGCCACAAAAAGCAATCGGGTGGTTCCGGACAGTTTGGCGAAGTTCACCTTATCGTTGAGCCTTATACAGAAGGAATGCCTGCCCCTGAAGTATATCGATTCAATGGACAAGAATTCAAAATGAACATCAAAGGTCAGGAAGAAGTGCAACTCGAATGGGGTGGAAAGTTGGTATTCATCAACAGTGTCGTGGGTGGAGCCATCGACACACGCTTCATGCCTGCTATCCTGAAGGGTATCATGGGGCGCATGGAACAAGGTCCTCTGACAGGTTCGTATGCCCGTGATGTACGCGTCATCGTATATGACGGAAAGATGCACCCAGTTGACTCAAACGAAATTTCCTTCATGCTGGCCGGACGTAACGCCTTCAGCGCCGCCTTCAAAAACGCAGGCCCCAAAATCCTCGAACCAATTTACGATGTAGAAGTTCTCGTGCCCGATGACTACATGGGTGATGTGATGAGCGACCTGCAAGGACGTCGTGGTATGATTATGGGTATGGGAGCCGATAGCGGTTTCCAAAAGCTATCAGCCAAAGTGCCTTTGAAGGAAATGTCAAATTACTCTACTTCGTTGAGCTCACTCACAGGCGGACGCGCTTCATTCACCATGAAGTTCGCAAGCTATGAACTCGTTCCTACCGATGTTCAGGATAAGCTCATCAAAGAATTCGAGGCCTCACAAAAAGAAGAGGAATAACAACCAGGATTTATTCCTATTTGGAAAGAAAAGGCGGATCAATCCGCCTTTTCTTATTTGTACCTCTCCTCTTCGAGCAAATAGACTTAAAAACAGCTCCTGTTTTAGCAAAACACAGACTGACAAATCGTATTGTATAATTGATTATTTATTAATTATAACATATTGCATCGTTAAATATTGCAATGAAACGGATTATTTTTTTGTTAATCATATAACACAAAAAAAATGGGGATTATATTTGTCGTATGAAAAAAAAGACGATTTTAATATTGGGTATCATTATGGGCATCTCTTTCATAGCCCTCCTCTACCTCCAGGTAGGCTATATAGAACAGATGGTCAATATGCGCAAGGGACAGTTTGAGGAATCTGTTTCTCGTAGCCTTGAGCAAGCTTGCCATAATATGGAATTGGCAGAGACCCGCCGTTACTTGGAGAAAGACGCAGCAGCCGTTGAACGTGCAGCACGCCTGCGCGAACAATTCGAGCATGGTGATTCGCTCTTCAACAACGATTCACAACACACCTCACATTTCGCCATCCGCTCCGAATCGCTACGCCAAGGCTCAAATATTCAATGGAAATTTCAGATTGACCGCAACCCTCTTTCTAACGGCAAAGACATACCCCAAACTGTCAAGACCCTTCAAGACATCATCAAAGAACGCTATCTCTACCAGAAAGACCTACTTGACGAAGTGGTTTATAACATACTTTACACAGCAAGCGACAAATCTCTTAACGAACGTGTCAATTTCAAGTTACTTGACCTTTTTTTAAAGACTGAACTTCTCAACAACGGCATCGAAATACCCTATCACTTCACCGTCACTGACCGCGACGGACACGAATTCTATCGTTGTTCCGATTACACAAAAGAAGGTAGCGAGGATGTCTATTCACGTGTGCTCTTCCGCAACGATCCACCTGCCCGCATGGCAATGGTCAACGTACATTTCCCCACTTTGCAACATTATATTTACAGTTCGGTGCGTTTCATGATTCCATCGGTGGTGTTCACACTGGTGTTGCTCGTCACATTCATCTTCACCATCTACAGCATCTACCGTCAGAAAAAGCTGAATGAAATCAAGAACGATTTCATCAACAACATGACCCACGAATTCAAGACTCCTATCTCTACCATTTCTTTGGCCGCACAGATGCTACAGGACAATAGCGTCTCCAAGTCACCTGCGCTGTTCCAACACATTTCCACCGTCATCAACGACGAAACCAAACGACTACGTTTCCAAGTAGAGAAAGTGTTGCAGATGTCGATGTTCGAACGACAACAAGCTACCCTTAAGAAAAAGGACCTCAATGCCAACGACATTATTGAGAGTGTCGTCCACACCTTCACACTGAAAGTAGAAAAATATGGAGGAGGCATCACCACAAGACTCGAAGCATCCAATCCATTCATTTACGTGGACGAGATGCACTTTACTAACGTTATTTTCAATCTGCTCGACAACGCAGTAAAATACCGAAAACCAGACTCAGAGTTGCAATTGTATGTCCGTACTTGGAACGACAACAAGCATCTCTTCATCAGTATCCAAGACAACGGATTGGGTATCAAAAAAGAAAACCTAAAAAAAATATTCGATAAATTCTACCGCGTACATACTGGCAACCTACACGATGTTAAAGGATTCGGTCTCGGACTGGCATACGTAAAACAAATGATAGAAGACCATAAAGGCTATATCCGTGCAGAAAGCGAGTGGAACATTGGTACAAAATTCATTATAACATTACCCTTACTAAAAACTGAATAATATGGAAGAAAGAATGCACATTTTATTATGCGAGGATGATGAAAATCTTGGCATGTTGCTGAGAGAGTATTTACAAGCAAAAGGTTACAATGCTGATTTGTGCCCCGATGGAGAGGAAGGCTACAAGGCTTTTGTACAGCAGAAGTACGACTTATGTGTGCTTGATGTTATGATGCCCAAGAAAGATGGATTTACTCTAGCACAAGAAATCCGTCAACTCAACGCACAAGTACCAATTATTTTCCTCACTGCCAGAATACTCAAAGAAGATGTACTTGAAGGATTCAAAATTGGAGCTGACGATTACATCACCAAGCCCTTCAGTATGGAAGAGCTTACATTGCGCATCGAAGCCATCCTGCGCCGCGTGAGAGGAAAACGCAACAAGGAAAGTACCATCTACAAGCTGGGCACATACGTTTTCGACACACAAAAGCAAGTACTCACGCGCGATGACCAACAAACCAAGCTCACCACCAAGGAAAGCGAGTTGCTGGCACTGCTCTGCCTCCACTCAAACGAAATTCTACAACGCGATTACGCGCTGAAGACCATTTGGATTGACGACAACTATTTCAATGCCAGAAGCATGGATGTATATATCACAAAGTTGCGTAAGCTTCTCAAGGATGATGAAAGCGTTGAAATCATCAACGTCCATGGCAAGGGTTACAAACTCATTGTTCCGGAA
Source organism: Bacteroides sp. UBA1773 (assembly GCA_002315285.1). Taxonomy (GTDB): domain Bacteria; phylum Bacteroidota; class Bacteroidia; order Bacteroidales; family Bacteroidaceae; genus DCGR01. Next base: position 25,116 of record DCGR01000022.1, read on the forward strand.
AACGACTGATACAGTCACACCAACGTACATACATTTCATCTTTTCAAGGGAGCGAACCTGTTTGCTCCCTTGCTTTTTGTGTCAAAAACGAAGGTAAAAATCATGAAGCAGCTGCCAGAAGGCATCCGAATAGGCTCCAGGCGCTTGCTCAATGACCAGTTCATCGGTGACACAGCCACACGACGCAGCAATTTTCGAAAATTCCAGCAACAAACGCTTGGGAGCACGGCCCGAACGGGTCACAAGTTGTGTCTCACGCAGCAGTGAGAACCCCACCCCTACAGCCGTTGCAACATAATGGGCACGTTGCTCCGTAGGAATGATTACCGACAGGCTGCCATGTGACCCCAAACAAGCGTATGCACCTTCGACAAGTGCAATCGGAGAAAGCGTATCGGCATGACGCGCCACCGTGCGCTGATTGTCCGGACACTTGAGCGAATGTTCAAAGAAAGGTGGATTACACACCACCACATCAAACTGTTGCGAAGGAATGAAACGATTGAAATCCGTCTGATATACACTGACTTTGTCAGCCCACGGCGACAAATCCGCATTGAGACGAGCCTGCCTCACAGCACCCTCATCAATGTCGATGCAAGTCACACTCTGGGCTCCACGTTGTGCCAGCATCAGGGCAACCAGCCCCGTACCCGTCCCCACATCAAGCACCGAAGCCTCACGAGGCATACTGGTCCATGCGCCCAGCACACATCCATCAGTACCCACCTTCATGGCACAGAGGTCATGTCTTACGACAAACTGCTTGAACTCGAAAAACGGATTGCTCATCGCTTCGACAAACGCTGAAGAAGTTTCATGTTTAGGTCGAACAAACGAGTCTGGTTGATGATGAATTTACTACCAGGTAATCCACTGACATATTCCGATATAATCTGCAAGAAATTCTGGGGCACATTCATCTTGCCATCCACCGGACAAACGATGTTAAGCCCTTTGTGCAGGATTTCTACCTCCACATCCTCCGAAGTCATCATCGGATCGCCATCGAAATGGGCCACCCCCGCCTTCACACGGTGAATCAGAATGCGCTTCGCCCTGAACATGCGGATGCGACTGTTTTGATTCAATGTCTTATTGAACAGTTGGAAAGCCAATGAAGGAACGTCAAGCACCGTAAACGGTTCCAATATGGTCACATCCATCAAGCCATCGACTGTCGAAGCCTGTGGCGTAATGAAAGCATTGTTGCCATATTGGGCGGCATTACCACAGGCTATGAGGAAAGCCTTGTACCGACGAGTGCCTGTTTCATCCTCGATTTCATACACCTCCGGCTCATATTTCAATATTTCGTGCAACGTGTTTTCCAGATATGTCAGCAAGCCTCTTTTGCCCGTCTCGGCAAATTTCAGGCTCACGAAAGCATCGAATCCAACCCCACAGGTACAGAAAAACAGTCGGCCATTCACCTTGCCATAGTCGATACACTCCACATGACCCTCATTGAGCACATCAACAGCCGTTTTTGCATCCACGGAGATGCCCATGTGCCGTGCCAGTCCGTTACCCGACCCACACGGTATGATGCCCAGTGCTGTCGGTGTGCGTACCAGTGCACGACCTATCTCGTTCACCGTACCATCACCCCCGATGGCTACCACGATGTCTATTCCACGTTCCACGGCAGTAGCAGCCAATACCGTGGCATGACCGGCATATTGTGTGAATGCAATCGAATAATCGTACAGATTCGCATCTATTTTCTCCTCGATAGTCCTCAGTATGGAAGCCTTGTTCTGCACACCCGAAACCGGGTTCACCACAAACATTATTTTTTTCTTCTTCATTTCTGACATATTCTGCAAAATTAACTGATTACCCGTTTTTTCTCAAGAAAATCACGTATTTTATAAGAATGTGATATTTTTTCCAAAGAAAAGAATTGTGTAATAATGATTTTTTGTACTTTTGCAGCCTGATATTTTTAAAAATGGGACTATTACAGGAAAAACTAAGTAAGTACAGAATACCCCAAGGATTGATGGAAAAAGGGTTATACCCCTATTTCCGAGAGATTGAAAGCCATCAGGACACCGAAGTCATCATGGGCGGACAGAAAGTGCTGATGTTCGGTTCAAACTCCTACATGGGTCTGACTTACGACCAACGAATCATTGATGCTGCCATTGCAGCCACGCGCAAATACGGTACAGGTTGTGCCGGATCACGCTTTTTGAACGGTACTCTTGACATCCACGTTCAGTTGGAAAAAGAGCTGGCCGAGTTTGTAGGTAAGGAAGAAGCATTGGTTTACTCTACAGGTTTCTCTGTCAATGAGGGAGTAGTAGGAAGCCTCACCGGACGAAACGACTACATTTTATGTGATGACCGCGACCACGCCTCCATCGTGGATGGACGTCGTCTGAGTTTTTCCACCCAATACCATTTCAAGCACAACGACATGAACGACTTGGAGCACGAGTTGACCTTGTGTTCTCCCGACTCTCTGAAACTCATTGTGGTCGATGGTGTGTTCTCCATGGAAGGCGACCTCGCCAACCTGCCCGAGATAGTTCGTCTGAAAGAGAAATACAACGCCAGCATCATGGTTGATGAAGCCCATGGTTTGGGCGTATTCGGCAGCCACGGACAAGGTGTTTGCGATCATTTCGGCGTTTCCGACCAGGTAGATGTCATCATGGGTACATTCTCCAAGTCATTGGCCTCTATCGGTGGTTTCGTAGCATCCGACAAGGACACCATCAACTGGCTCCGTCACAACAGCCGCTCTTACATGTTCTCCGCCTCCAACACGCCCGCAGCCACCGCAGCCGCACTCGAAGCCCTGCACATCATCAAGAACGAGCCCGAACGCCGTCAGGCACTCTGGAATATCACCAACTATGCGCTCAAGTGCTTCTCTGAAGCAGGTTTCGACATTGGCGACACAGCCAGTCCCATCATTCCGCTCTACGTACACGATTTCGAAAAGACATTCGAGGTTGTGGGAAGAGCCTTCAACGACGGTGTGTTCATCAATCCGGTGGTTCCACCGGCATGTGCTCCACAAGACACCTTGGTACGATTCGCACTCATGGCAACCCATACAAAAGAACAGATAGACATTGCCGTAGAGAAACTGCTGAAGATTTTCAAGGACCTGGACATCATCAAGTAAACATACAACTCCCCCATCATCCACACAGGCTGTGCTTCCAGCAATACGAAGCACAGCCTGATTAAGTATAGACACATGACAGGCATCGCATTACTCATCACATTCCTTTGTGCCATCATCCTGATGGTCACAGCCATCTCACGCTGGCACATCCATCCCTTCTTGTCAATGCTTGGCACATCCCTGCTTCTTGCCCTGGTCGTTGGAATTCCACTCGACACTATCCCGGAGACCATTGGGAAAGGATTTTCAAGCATTTTCAGCAGCATCGGACTGGTCATCATTCTCGGTATGCTCATCGGACTCATCCTCGAACGTACCCAAGCTTCGGTGAAACTAGCCAACACCATCATGCAGTTCATCGGCCCCCGCCACCCTCAGCTGGCCATGCTCCTCGTGGGATGGATCATTTCGTTTTCAGTGTTTTGCGATAGCGGTTTTGTCATCATCAACCCTATCCGTCGCAGTTTGGCCAAGCAAACTCACGTGTCGTCAGTATCGCTCACCATAGCACTTGCGGCAGGTCTGTACATCTCGCACGTACTCATCCCTCCCACCCCTGGTCCCATAGCCGCAGCCGGCATCATGGGATTAGACAATGACCTGTTGCTGGTCATTGGCATGGGTATGCTCGTGTCTGTTCCCGGATTAGTCACCGCACACTTCTTCGCCCGTCACATAGGCAAACGAGTGAAAGCAAAAGACGAACAGGACGACATGGAAACCAACAGCCCAATGGCAAGCACCAGCCTTACGTCTCCCCTACCCTCGTTCTTGGCCTCATTGCTCCCGATCATTGTCCCCATCCTTCTCATGACCTTTGGTTCGTTGGCAGGAGTCATCCCCATGAGCCAATCACTACACCGTCTGGCCATCTTCCTTGGCAAGCCGTTCATCGCACTTACAGTCGGATTCCTATGTTCGCTATGGCAGCTCTTCACTACCAGGCAGCAGCGTCAGCTCTATGACATCACCCAGCAGACTCTCAGCACCGCAGGCCCCATCATTTTCATCACCGCAGCAGGCAGCGTACTGGGTACGGTCATCGTCGAGGCCGGATTTGTCGAATACATCAGGCAACACGCGTCCTTCCTTAGTTCCATTGGCATCGTCTTCCCATTTCTGATAGCCGCCATACTGAAAACCGCCCAAGGAAGTTCCACTGTGGCCATCATCACCACCGCCAGCATCATGGGTCTATACACTGACGAGAGTTCCATGATGGCCGCCCTCGGCATGACCACTCCCCTACAATCTGCGCTGATGGTCATGTCCATCGGAGCAGGTTCGTTGGCTGTATCACATGTCAACGACAGCTACTTCTGGGTGGTAACCAACTTCGGAGGACTGACGCCACAAGATGGTTACAAGACGCACACACTGATGACCCTGCTTATCAGTGTCGCCATGCTTGCTGGCATTCTCCTCATCAACCTGTTCGTATGACCATGAAAAAAATCATTGTTGCATCCGACTCCTTCAAGGGGACATTCTCGTCACTCCAAATTGCCGACCTGGTACGCGCTACGCTCAATCCCTCACGGTATGACGTGCGGAGCTTCGCCATCTCCGATGGAGGCGAAGGCTTCTGCCATGCCCTCACCGATGCGCTTCAAGGCACTTACGTCAAGGTCGGCGTACACGATCCACTCATGCGCCCCATCACCGCCGAGTATGGCGTTGTCGCATCCGACACCGTCATCATCGAAATGGCACAGGCCAGCGGACTGACCCTCCTGCAGCCCCACGAACGCAATCCGTGGCAAGCCACCACCTTTGGCACAGGCGAGCTCATAGCCCATGCCGCGAACCGGGGGTATCGGAAATTCATTGTCGGACTAGGCGGATCGGCCACCTCCGACTGTGGCATGGGAATGCTCCAGGCCTTGGAAGGAGTGGAAGGGGTGGATGATTGCGACTTCACCATAGCTTCGGATGTGCGCAATCCACTGTGCGGGCCACAAGGTGCCGCCCACGTGTTTGCCCGCCAGAAAGGGGCCGACGACCTCATGATTGCGCAACTCGACGAACGTGCCTTGCAGTTTGGCCAGCAACTCGAGGCAGCCACAGGCAAGCGCATCATCGATGTACCGGGTGCAGGAGCCGCAGGCGGTTTGGGAGCCGCCCTGCTCAGCATGAGGCATGTGCGTATGCGGTCGGGCATCGACCTGTTGCTCGACATGCAACAGTTCGACAGCCACATCGAAGGCGCCTATTGTGTACTCACAGGCGAAGGGTGCATCGACTCGCAGACCCTGCAAGGCAAAGCTCCTTACGGCATTGCCCTCAGGGCGCAGAAACACCACATTCCATGCCATGCTCTGTATGGTCGACTCGAACTGACTGCCGGGCAAATGCACACTTCTCCCTGGGACCGCTTCATCAGCATCAACGATTTCCCCTCCGAACTATAGTCGCTTCGTGTAACGCAAGTGTTCATAATCGAACACCACCCCCTGACGGGCAAACAATCCATCCATGCCGTGCCTTTCCAGCAAGTCGGAGGTGTTGCCGCCCACCATGCCATCTTCCGACATCATCCAAAGCTCATCGGCCGTCAGCAAAGCCTGCTCCACATCATGGGTCGATAGGAGTATGGCCTTGTGTTGTTCATGTGCCAACGTGCGCAACAGCGTCATGACCTCTATCCTGCTCACCACATCCAGAAAAGCCGTTGGCTCGTCCAGCACTATCAGCGGCACCTCCTGTACAAGAGTCTTGGCTATCATGGCCTTCTGACGTTCTCCGTCCGACAGTTCCGCCACATGGCAATGTTGTTTCCTGGCAATGCCCGTACGCAGCAGCATTTCATCCACAATCTGTTCGTCATGCCGGTGCAACCGTCCCCAGAATCCCGTATGTGGTTGCCTGCCCAACGCCACCAGCTCGCGCACGGTAAGTCCGCCGGCAAACGTCTTGTCGGTAAGCACCACACCCACCAGATGCGACAGCTCGCGTACCGAATAATCGGTCAGCTCCCTGCCCATCAGCCTCACATTGCCTTCCAGTGCAGGCTGTACGGCACAGAGCGTCCGCAAGAGCGTGCTCTTCCCCACACCATTCGCCCCCAGCAGGCACACCAGCGATCCGCTTCGTAAGCCAAACGACAACGAATGCCGTACAACCCGCTTCGCATAACCTATCGCAAGCCCATCTGCTTGCAGCACGACCGGTCCCATCAGTTGAAATAATGTATTTTCTTTTGGTTCATGACTACAAACAGTATCACTGGCGCACCAAACATCGGAGTCACCGCATTCAGCGGTATCATTCCCCTCTCGCCCGGAATCATGCAGATGAAATTGCAAAGCAAGGCCACCGCCGCGCCACACAGCATGGTAATGGGCATCAGCGTATTGTGGTTCGAACTGCCCAGCAACAGCCGCGACACATGAGGCACGGCCAACCCAATGAAAGCCACCGGTCCGCAAAAGGCAGTGACCGCAGCCGTCAGCACACCCGTAGCGAGCAGCAGCAGGCTGCGCGTAAGCCGCAGGTCCACCCCAAGGTTCTCGGCATAGCGCTGTCCCAGCAGCAATGCGTTCAGCGGCTTGATGAGCAGCACCGCCAACAGCAACCCCGCCAGGCATACCACCGAAAACCAGGGCATGCGTTCCATATCCACCCCTCCGAAATTGCCCATGCCCCAGATAATGAACGAGTGCACACCTTCGGCAGTGGCAAAGAAGTTGAGCAGCGAAATGGCCGACGAAATCAGATAGCCTATCATGATGCCGGTAATGAGCAGCATCACATTGCTCTTGATAAACATCGAAAACAGCAGGATCACCCCCATCACCACCATGGCTCCCACAAAAGCAGCCAACAGCGTCGCACCAAACGATGCCATGCCACCTCCGGCCAGCAAACCGCAAGCCACGCCCAGACTCGCGCCCGAACTGATGCCCAGAATGGAAGGGTCGGCAAGCGGATTGTTGAACACCGTCTGCAGCATCAGTCCNNTCAGTTCGGCCGCCGCAAGCGAAGCCCCGCACAACAATGCCGTAAGCGTTTGTGGCAGACGCGACTGCAGCACGATAAAAGCCCAGCTCTCGTTGGCAGGTGCCCGACCTGTCAGAATGCCTATCACCTCCGAACAAGGTATGTGCACAGAGCCAAACACCAGACACATGCCAGCCAGCACAATCACCAACAGCGTCATCACAATTCCGAATATCCTCGTCTTGTCCATATCAGTCGTACAGTTCATGGAAAAACAACAAGTCCGTGTCGGGCAGCAACTCCGGATGCAAAATCCTGATATAGTCCTGCAGCAGCAGATGTGGCTGATAGGGAAAATCATCGAACAGCGTGCTGTAACAGGTGTTGCAAGCCCATATCTTCCTATCCCTGAAAGCCTTGAATTCCTTATAGGCAGGCACGTCGGCCGCCAGTTGCGCATAAGTCAAGCGGTCTGTGCTGTTGTATTTCATCAGCCACACATCGGCGTCATGCGCGCGCTCATACACCGTCTCGAGCGAAAGGGCCACGCTTCCACCCTGCCCGTAACCGGCAAACAGGTAATCGGCTCCCGCATCGGCATACATCTGGCCCATGTAGCTCTTTCCGCCCGACACATACCAGGTTGAGCTCATCTTACCCTCGCACAGCAGCGTAGGCTTGCACACAGCTTTCCCTGCCAACGACCTCAGCGCCGCATACTGCCGTTCCTCCACGGCAAACAGGCTGTCGGCCAAGGCTTCCTTGCCGAACAGCATCCCATAGAACCTGATCCATTCGGCACGTCCCAGCGGCGTTGCCTCCATGTAGTCGGCACACTCCACAATGGGCACGCCCAGCTTCTCCATCCGTCCGTAGCCACCCGAATTTTCGAATGGCGACACCAGCAACCCGTCAGGATGCAGCATTATCATCTGCTCCACATCGGGGTTCATTCCATCACCCAGGTCACTTATCTGCTGTCGGTCGGCAGCCTCCCTCACCTCTGGCGTGCGGATGTATTGCAAATCACACACCCCCTTCACCTGCGACAACGCTCCAAGGCGTTTCAACAGTCCGCACTGTGTGGAGCCAAACACCACAGCAGCCGACAGGGGCACCCGGATGACGGTTCCCTCGGGCAACGGGTCCACATCGGCGATGGAATCGTTCACCAACACATAGCGGTGCAGCGTGCGGGTCGTGTCCCACGGATTGATGAGCGTCACCACCGTATAATCCCCACTGCGGATTGCACTGATGTTGCGGGCATGGCCGAACGTCACCTCCTCGCCGCCTCCGATGCCAACGTTGCGTCCCTGCTGTCCGCACGACCCGGCCACAGCCATCAGCCACAGCCCCACCATCCATCTTATCACAGCATTTTCCACTGTCTTCAACATCTTATCTGTTCACGAATACCGCCACTTTCGGATTCACGCTACCCGTCTCGAATCGTTCCTTGAAACGGCCATCACTGCCGAAACGATACACGTCACCATTGCTGAAGTAGTCGGTAGTACCTATGTAGAGCTCATCCGTGTCAGTATCCACATCCAGCATCGACACACTCTCGCGGCACAACGTCGCGGGCATGTCGAGCAACACATCCTCCTTGCCCACACTGCCCGTCTGCAAGTCATACACGCCGAATGTGGTGGTATAGTCGTTACTCTCATAGTTGTATGTCGAAAGGGAAAAAAAGAGCTTGCCGCGCCACACACAGCACCTGTTGGCCTGCACATTGAGTTTCGCCACAGCATCGTTCCCTGGGTCGATAAGTTGCAGGGAGTAGCCGACCGTATAGTAGTCACCATACGACACCACCGCCACTTTGTCGCCCATCGTCATCACAAAGTTCGGATTCACATCCACCTTGATAGTCTTCATCTTTTCGAGCGTGTTCACGTCCAGCACCACCACCTCGTCCAGATAAACGTATGAGCCCTTGTCGTCTATCTTATAGGCATTCGTCACATACAGCTTACCTCCGGCCACAGTCATTTTTTCCACATTCTGCCCTACTCCCGACTGTATTTTCTCTATTTCCAGTGTGCTGGCATTGATTTTCGCCACCATGCCTCCGTAGAAGTCGGCATACAGGCAGTTGCCATAAGCCACCACATCGCGCACGCCACCCTGCAGTTCCGGATAAGCGCTGAACGACAACCGTCGCTGCTCCACACAGGCGTTGTTCATCATGCTCAGGTAGTTCGAGCCGTTCACCGCCACGTAAATGTTTTCACGGTGAGCCACCATCCACTGTCCGTACTGCCCCAGGGCGGCCGTGTTCTGTGCCTTGTAGATGTCGCCGATGATGCTTGCGTCATTGGAAGGCGCATAGAAGGTGATGCCCGCATTGTTGGTCTCGTACGAACCCTCGTTGAGGATGAACATCCTCCGGTCGGGAAGTGTCACTTTCGACTCTTCCTCGCCTCCCGTTGCATCGTTGCTGCTGCACGATGCACAGAGGCAACCCAACAGGCAAAATGCCCACACGGCCATGTGTTTTCTTTTCTGTTTCATTGTAACCATTGATTTGTCATGTTAGAAGTTGATTGTTCCTGTAATTCTGAAAGCCCGTCCCGGCATCGGATAGTTCTTGATGATTTCATATTGCTTGTCAGTGATGTTCGTCACCTCAGCCTTGATGCCCAATTCACTGCAACCAACAGCAAACATGTGCCATGCCGACACCGTATGCTCCACGTAGGCTGGCATCAGGTTCTCGTCCGTGTTCTGCTGCAGGTAGTACCGTTCTCCCACCCCGATGACCGAATAGCCCACGCTTACCACGGGCATATTCACCGAAGCCGCCACGCTCCAGCTGTGGCGCGGTGTGTAGGGCAGCTGGTGGCGGTAGTTCTTGGCTGTTGCATTGGTCACGTCAATGGCCTTTTGCAGGCTATAGTTGCCCGACAGGCTCATGCCCGTCTCCCCTCCCAAGCTTGCCGACACCGAGGCAGAAAAGTCGAATCCCATTATGCGAACATGTCCGAAATTCATCATGCGCCATGCATACGTCGAAGGGAAAGCCACGATCTTGTCGGTCACCTCGTTGCAGAATCCATCGGCCGACAGGGTCACCCGCCGTATGGCACCGTCGAAGGCCTTGTCGCAAGTCAGTCCCACATTGTATTCGTCCGCCTTTTCCGGCCTGAGCGAACGGTTTCCCAGCCTGTAATAATATAGGTCGTTGAATGTGGGCAGCCGGAACGTGTTCTTGTACATCACCCTCACGAACATCAGTTCATCCCTGAAGGGGCGCACGCTCAGTTGCACCGTGGGCGACAGTTTCCTGAAGTCGTCGGGAGTGGTTTCCGAGGCAATGGTATGCTCATGGGTCACCGTAGCCGAGAGCGCTCCCGACAGGTTCCACGCGCCCCGCTGGTATTGTGCGGTCAGTGCGGTCTGCGAGGTCAGTCGCGTGGGAAACGGGCAGTTGGGCATGTCGCTGTGCAAGTGGTTCAGCGTGCCGTCCTGCGCCAGAGCCAGCTTCACGCTCCGCCAGGGTTCACATAACACCGTGGCCGACACGTAATATTCGTTCTGATGGTGGTTCGTGGCGTAAGTGCCGCCCTCGTACATGGTTCCCTTGTCGCGATACCCACTGTAGCCATAGTTGTATTTGGCACGTCCACTCACCCGCCACTTCTCCGACAGTGTCTGCCGGTACTGGGCCTGCACAAACACGTTGCCCTCCTTCAGCCGTTCTTCCGACACCGGGTTGTACAGCACCACGGCCCCTGGCAGTCCCCGCCGCGTCAGATACTCGTATGCCTTCACCTGCAACTCGCCGCCATTGCCAAACGTGCAATAAAGGTTTTGCTCTCCGTTCCAGTCCTCCACATCCGAGTTCGTCCGCTGTTGCGTTTCCGTCAGTTTCCCATTGTCTATTTCAAAAGGATACTGCCCGTCTGTTCTCGTGAACCTTAGCTGGTTGGCAAGCATCGTACGCTTGCCAACCCTCCACCAGGTCCGCGCCGTCCCCTCGGCCAGTCCGAAACTGCCTCCCTTGGCCTGCAGCTTCCACTTGCTGTTTCCCGAGGTTGCATCAAAATCCGGCCGTTCGGTCTCTATGCTCAACACCCCAGCCGCCGTGAGCATCCGGGCAGGTTGCAACAGGTCGGTGTTCTGTCCCACCGAAAGGGTCAGCATCGACACGTTGTCGAGCGAGAACCGTCCCACATCCACCTGTCCGGCCTGGCAGTTGCTCACCACCACGCCGTCGTAGCTCACCAGCGTATGTGCGGCCCCCATGCTGCGCACCGACACCGTCTTCATGCCCCCCACGCCGCCATAGTCGCGCACGCTCACACCAGCAAAGTGCTTCACTGCATCGCCCACGTTGCTGATGCCCAATGCCTTGAACGCATCCATCGAGAGCTGCTGCACGGGAGTAGCAGTAGTCACCTTCACCGTCATCCGCTGGCCTTTCACCGTCACGTTCGGGATGCTGTCGGTCCGGATCTGTGCACTTACGCCCATCGCACCTACCATACAAGCAGCAATGCCCATGCACACCATCCTTTTTGCATATACACAAACTCTTGTCATTACACAAAAACAAAATAAACTATGTCTGTACCAAAAACACTTTTTGCACGTCCTTTGTGCGCCATTCCACGGGCACACCAAGCATGGCTCTGGTCTTGCAGGTCTTCTGACTCATCCCATCCGTTGCGCCTTCCCAGTCGGCAAATGCGACCAGTGGCAAAAGAATGCAACGGCTTTCGGGGGAAACACAGCAGCGGGTCTGTTCAGGATTCTCACCTGATTCCCTCATTCAAAACCGCTGCAAATATACGTCATTTTTTCTTCCCACACAACGATTTCCGCCTTTTCATGCAAAAAAAAAGACTGTTCAGACGCTTTTTCTACCAAATGCCCGGTTTTTCACGACGGAATGGCAGGAAGCACATGAAAAAGCGTGAGTAGTTACCTTCCTTCATTTCGTGCATTAGTAGTTTGCACTTTTCAGCGTTTGCACAAATGAAAATCGGGGCGAGAGGTACTCCATAGGCAGGTGGGGTGGCTCTAGTCGCTCATTTTCCGCTGGCTCCGCTGGCAGTATCGCTGGCGCGATTCCACCTTTTCGGATGGTGGCTATGCTCCGCCGCGGGCGCTCCCATGGAATGTGAGTTTTTGTTTTCTTTGTAACGACTATTTGTATAAACTTTTTTAACCCACATTGCAGGGGTTTGGCTACGTAACCCCTTCATATTTCAATACTTGAGTCCACTTTAAAAAGTCAGCCATTCAGCCAACTATAATTATTACGTTTGTTTAACACTATATTGTTCTTTGAAATTTTGTGCAACTATTCAGGCCGTGTAAGGCATACCTACTTTTCTGGAATTAACAATCAAGCCAGAAGTGTTAAATTTTATTCCAACAACACTTCCAATATTTCATTCGCAAGTTTTTCATCCTTCAATTTGATAATATTGTCTTCCTCAGAATTATAGCCCAACGCATTTACACTTCCATACCACATAATGGACTTATCAATGATTATCGAACAAAGTTTCAAGTTCTGTTTTGTTTTGACATGGAAGCCGCATGAAGCCACGAAATCACACTGTTCGTCATTGTAGGATGTAATAACAGCAACTTCTACTCCACGAGCACATTGCTCTTTCAGATGAGTAACAAGCTTATTGTTGACAACACGATAAAGTTTTGGTGAAGAAATTACAACAGAGTGTTTTGCGTTGGCAATGTCAATTGTTAGAGGTTTAAAATAAGACATACCACTGTATATCTGTCTGGTTTCATATGACAAGGATAAATCATCTATTTCATTAAATAGTGTTGGTTGCCCAAGTTGAATTGTCTGATATCCAATGGAGGCATAAGTCTTCAAACGATTACGGTACATGCTGTCGCACATTGGTTCATGAATGTCAATATAGTCATAGATGCGAACATCTTTCTTTCCGTCATTTTCTCTATGAAGACGACCTGCATATTGTTCCAGCCTTCCCTTCCATGATATGGGCAGGGCAAGAAACATTGTGTCAAGTCGTGGATAATCAAAACCTTCACCCACATATTGTCCTGTTGCAACAATAACCATTGGCTCGCTTGCAGGGACAGCCTGAAGTAGTTGCAGAGTATCTCGTTTCTCCTTCGCTGAACCTGCTCCGGTCAAGCGTATAACATGTTTCACGTAAGGCTTCAGTATTCTTGCCAAGATATCTACATGCTGTTTGATTCCTGTAAGCACAATGGCGGTTCTTCCGCCTTCAATAGCTTTACGTACATCTCCTGTAATGAGAGAGTTTCGAAGATCATCTGATACAAGGCATTGCTGTAGTGCTGTAAAGGTTTGCCTATTATCGGTAATACTACGAAATGAAGTAAACCGTGGAATTAGGTATCTGCGGAAAGACTGCTTCTGAATCTGGCTTTTTGCGTCAGCTGAGAATCGTATTGGCCCGCATTGCATGAAAATAATAGGTTGCTGTCCATCCTTACGGATTGGAGTCGCCGTTAATCCATGCACATATTTTGCTTTAACCGATTTGAGCACCTTCTCAAATGTTACAGAGGATACATGATGGCATTCATCCACAATTACCATTCCATAATCTTGAACAAACTGTTTGACTTCTCCATCCTCAAAACAAGATTGCATCAAGGCAATGTCAACAATGCCATGAATGGTGTTAGTAGTAGAATCCAAGCATCCTATTGGTGAGAAAGCTTTCTTGCGACCTCTCTTTTTGATTGTCTTTGGTTCCTCGGCATCAACTTTCAGGAACTCACTCAATCTTTCATGCCACTGGGTTAGCAATGCCTTTGAGTGAACCAAAATTAGAGTATTGACTTTCCTCTTCGCAATCAAGGATGCAGCAGTAACTGTCTTTCCGAAAGCTGTTGTGGCATGAAGTACTCCACTGTCATATGCGAGCAATGACTTTATGGCATCAAGTTGCTCTACTCTTTCCGTTCCAAGGAAAGTAACAGGTATGGATCTACCATGATTCGTCTCGTCAACGATTGTGTATTTCGCACTTTTTGAATCCAGCATTTTAAGAATAGGTTCCTTGCAGCCTCTTGGCATTGCAAGGTAATCATCCGTAATATCAAAGCATGAAATTATACGTGGTATCCCGTATATTGACATACGCATTGCCTGTTTTTTGTAAAACTCTGGATTACGGAATGCAGCAATACGTTTAATGTGATTGAGCACCTTGGCTGGAACAGACTTGAGTGGAATGTATATCCTGTCTGCAATTGTAATAGTTATTGCATTTTCAAAATCCGAGCTGTTGATATTCTGAGGCACAGGAGTTACCCATGGCTTGCTCTCGCTTGATGTTGACAATACACCAAGGTCTTCATGAATATGTTGCTGCAATATGTCATCAACCTTTTGTTCATCAATCTTCTGTACTTGCGCAAGGTAACCCCATTGATCTTTATATGCCAGGAATTGGTCGTCCACAAAAACGCTATTCAGCTCCTTTCTTGCTTTCCCCTGCAATGGTAATGCGACAAGATTGCCAAAACTTCCCTCTGGCATCTGGTCTTGATTCGGAAAGAATCTGTCATAAGACTCAAATGCCATTCTTCCGTCTCGATTCATCGCCTCTGTCAATACTGCATTACCAAGTCTCCTTGCTTTATAAGCCGGCAACAAGTTTTCAAATAAAATCCACACATGTGCACCTTTTCCTGAGCGTGAGCGCTCTATAGAATATGGTATGTTCCAATCACGACAGACGCTCACAAAAGCCAAGACATCATCTTTGTACCTATGTTTGCAACTCTTATCATCAAAATCAGTACATAGAAAAGCACAGTTATTATCAGGCATTATGGCATATATACCGATAACATCGCAGCAATTTTCATCATTGCCTGTAAGGTGATTGCATATCTCATTATATCCAAGAGGTAAGAAATTACGATATGGACACTCTGCACACTTGACAGACTTCTTATCACATACACCTCTTCTCCATTCATTTACACAAACAGGTTGGTACCCTCCTTTGTTTGTTGCTTTGCTGTACCATCGGCGGGCGAAGACATCTTCCCTTCCACGGAATAGACTGCGGAACAGTGCTACCCTCTCGTCTTTCCCCAGATGCACAGCAGGAAAGATGATGTCGGAATATACAATCTCTTCTTCGGAATCCGTATCTGTGATTTCATATAAGATTCCATTCGCTTGAAGCAGTTCCTTCAAGCGGACATTCTCAGATTTCAGTTGTTCCAACTCTCGAAGCAGTGAATCGTATTTGTCTTGCTCTTGGTGCATGGTATGGAAAGGTGATTAAAACTTACGTTTGAACCCTCGGCATCTCTGTGCCATTTCTGGAGGCGTGTTCTTTGGAACTCCCATACGTGAATAGAATCCACAATGAGCATATCTGCCGTCGGGTCTATTCATCCAACTAAGATTGGACTCACACATGAAGCATGTTCTTTCACTAGGGGCTAATGGTGGTGAATTAAGTTCTGCTTGCTTTCGTGCCTCTTTTTGTTCAGCAATAAGCTTCCTTAGTTCTTCAAGTCTTTCGGCTTCTTCTTGTTCTTGGCGAAGTCTTTGCTGTTCGCGTTCTAGTTCACGTCTTTGTCTTTCTCGTTCCCACTCCATTTCACGTTGACGAAGACGTTCTGCCTCTTTTTTGAGGAATTCATCTTCACGCTTCTTGCGTTTTTCCTCTTCTTTCTTCCATTTGTGATACGCTTCAAGGTCTTTCTTGTATTGCTCTGGTTTACAGATGCGATATTTTCGACCACTATTCTCTATTAGAAGAGGAACATATGAATTTTTTGGCTTGACTCCAGAACATGAATCTTTCAATTCACATGAAGCGCAGAATTCCTCATCTTTTATTTCTATAACCTTATTTGCCTTTTGATAACGTGGTTCAATGCTATCAAAATAATTCTGATTGTTGAGCCACTTCCTGTCAGCATTAC
>DCGR01000061.1 GCA_002315285.1 Bacteroides sp. UBA1773
TTCGTTAACTTGCGAAACTTGAATACAAATATAAAAAAATGGCACAGGAAGACGTTTTCAAAAAAATCGTATCACATTGCAAAGAATATGGTTTCGTATTCCCCTCAAGTGATATTTACGATGGTTTAGGCGCCGTGTATGACTATGGTCAGATGGGCGTTGAGATGAAAAACAACATAAAGAACTACTGGTGGCAGAGCATGGTGTTGCTGCACGATAATATTGTGGGTATAGACTCGAGCATTTTCATGCATCCTACCATTTGGAAAGCTTCAGGACATGTTGATGCCTTCAACGATCCGTTGATTGACAACCGTGATTCCAAGAAACGTTATCGTGCGGATGTGCTGATAGAGGATCAACTTGCCAAATATGACGAAAAAATAGAGAAGGAAGTTGCCAAGGCAGCCAAGCGGTTTGGCGAGAATTTTGACGAGGCACAATATAGAGCCACTTCGAAGAATGTGTTGGAGCATCAGACCAAACGTGACGCGTTGCACGAAAGATTCTCAAAGGCACTCAATGCCAATGATCTGGATGAACTGAAACAAATCATTCTGGATGAGGGCATCGTATGCCCCATTTCGGGTACGCGCAACTGGACTGACGTTCGCCAGTTCAACTTGATGTTTTCTACGGAAATGGGTTCTACAGCCGATTCGAACATGAAAATTTATCTGCGTCCGGAAACAGCACAGGGAATTTTTGTGAACTACTTGAATGTGCAGAAAACGGGACGAATGAAAATACCATTTGGAATCGCTCAAATTGGCAAGGCCTTCCGTAATGAAATCGTGGCACGCCAGTTCATATTCCGTATGCGTGAGTTTGAACAGATGGAGATGCAATTCTTTGTGAAGCCTGGTACTGAGCTTGAATGGTTCAAGCAGTGGAAGGAAACTCGTTTGAAATGGCATAAGGCTCTTGGATTTGGCGATGACCACTATCGTTTCCACGATCATGATAAGTTGGCTCACTATGCCAATGCTGCCACTGACATCGAGTTCTTGATGCCGTTCGGATTCAAGGAGGTTGAAGGTGTTCATAGTCGTACGAACTTCGACCTTTCGCAACACGAGAAATATTCAGGCAAACAAATCAAGTATTTTGATCCTGAACTCAACGAAAGTTACACTCCGTTTGTGATAGAAACGAGTATTGGTGTTGACCGTATGTTCCTGAGTGTGATGTGTGCATCTTATTGTGAGGAGACTTTGGGAAATGGCGAGTCGCGTGTAGTGCTGAAACTCCCGGCAGCCCTTGCTCCTATAAAATTGGCTGTCTTGCCATTGGTAAAGAAGGATGGACTGCCAGAAAAGGCTCGTGAAATCATGAACGA
The DNA here is from genome assembly GCA_002315285.1 of Bacteroides sp. UBA1773. GTDB lineage: Bacteria > Bacteroidota > Bacteroidia > Bacteroidales > Bacteroidaceae > DCGR01. The sequence continues at coordinate 1,340 of DCGR01000061.1, forward strand.
CCTGAAGTTCCATTTCAATTGCCAGTATGATGAGAAGGATTCTATCGGAAAGCGTTATCGTCGTCAGGATGCGATAGGTACTCCTTATTGTATTACCGTGGACCATGACACGCTGACCGACAACTGTGTGACTCTGCGTAATCGTGATACCATGCAGCAGGAACGTGTGGACATCAGTGCACTGAACAGCATCATTGCCGACAAGGTAAGCATTACATCATTGCTGAAGACGTTACAATAAACAAAATATGAAGAAATCCGTATTCGCCCTCCTTTTGTTATCCATCGGTGTCGTAGCTTGTTCCGAGGACAACAATGACGTAGATTATTACCACAATTGGGTGGGACGCAATCAGCAGTACATCGACTCGATTGCCCAAGTCGCAAAGGACAATCCTGGATGGTTGTCATTCCATACATATAAATACCCTGTCACATCGGCAAATGCTGGCGTAAACGAATTCGTCTATGCAAAACCTATTGAAAGTGGTTCTGGCACAACTTCTCCTTTTTTCACAGACTCTGTAGAAGTATATTATAGAGGAAGGTTAATTCCCTTGTACGATGGTACGGAGGTGGTGTTCGACCAGAATTATCGTGGGGAATTGAATCTCCATATAGCAGTACCGAGCAAGTTCAGTGTAGCAGGTGTCGTGTCGGGGTGGACTACGGCATTGATGCAAATGCACGAAGGGGATTATTGGACTATCTATATTCCCACGGATTTAGGGTATGGCTCAACCAAGATGACGGATATTCCTGCATATTCCACTTTGATTTTTGATGTGTATCTGAAAAAGATTATCCGAATGGAAAGTAAGGAATAGGGAGAGAACGATTTACGAAAAAAGAGCGGATAACCGCTCTTTTTTTGTCGGAATGAGGCGACTCGAACGCCCGACCCCTACGTCCCGAACGTAGTGCGCTACCAACTGCGCTACATTCCGATTTTTTCGGGTACAAAGGTAAGGCTATTTTTCAGAATAACAAAAGTATTTTCATTCTTTTTGGAAATCTGACCTAAAATGATTGGTCCGTAGCTGTTCCCTCATGCTTATCCTGTGATGATTCATATTCATTCCGAACCGCATCATAGAATGCAACAGTTGTAGCGGTAATGTATGGATAAATCCAGATGAAGCCTATTCCCAATGTGATCAGACCCAACAGAAACCATCCGATGAAGGACAAGATAAGTAGGAAATACTGCATCTTGTGGCCACGCATGATGTCGGAGCTGCGTGTGATGGCATCGTCGTACGAGAGTTCCGGATAATCATACAACACGTATGCCGTCATGCTGTAGCTGATGGCTTTGATGATACCAGGGACAATGAGAAGCAGGGTCCAAAACATGATATAGATTTGCTTCACAAACATTGTCAGCAAAACGCGCCACACGTCCTGATAGGCGCGGTACATCGATGTGATGCCAGCATCTGATAGCAGTACTAATCCTCTTTTGTGGGTTAGGAACATCCAAACGTAGCCCACTTCGAGAGGCAGCAATGCGAGGCCCAAGATGAATGAGCATGTGAATAATGGGAAAATCGATCCCGTTCCAGGTTGCCCGATTATGACGGAAGGAATCTGGCCGACAAGCCATGCAAATAGCAGATAGACAAAAGTGAACAATGCCGCACTGTTCAAGTGTCCAGTCAGGAGGCTACGACCCTCTGCACGAAATTCTGAAATGGTCTTCATATACGAAACAATTGAATGATGCAGCAAATTTATTAAAAAGAAACTGATTTCAAAACAATTTTTGAGATTTTCAAGTTTTTGTCGTACTTTTGTCCATCATACCAAATATTGCAATGACTATGAACAAGAGATTTCAATTTACGACCTTTCTCGCTTGCCTATTTATTTGTGCGGCTGCCCAAGAGCAAACAATCAGAGTGTTTTCACATCGGGGTGGACGAATGGAACACGATGAAAACACCATGGCGGCCTTTCAAACCAGTTACGATGCAGGTTATAGAGGTTTCGAAACCGATGTGCGGATGACCAAGGACGGCGATTTGGTCATCACACACGACACTTCTCTGGAGCGTACTACCAATGGTACAGGAACGGTGGAACAGAAAACAGCCGCCGAGATCCGGCAACTCGACACCAAAGGTGGACATAAGATGCTTTTCTTGGATGAGTTGCTTGATTGGCTGAAGGATAAGAATGGTTTGTATGTGGAGTTTGAATTGAAGACAACTCCTGTCGATACTTATCCGCAGGATATTTTGGAAGCCTATTGTGACAAGCTTTACAAGAAGGTAATGGCCAATAAGCCTGCCGATGCAATGTACTTGTTTACTTCTGGTGATTACCGTGGCTTACGCTATCTGCAACAAAAATATGGTTGCGATAATTTGCTGCTGATTACGGGAAAGCCTTGTTCTGACGAGACCATTGATTTGTGTCTGGCTATGGGCATCAAGCGTTTGGGCGCAACCATGAGTGGCAGCAGCCGGTCGGCCGTAAAGAAAGCCCATGAAAAAGGACTTATTGTGAGTCTGTGGCCAGGACAATCGACCGATGACTTGGTTTATGGTGCCTATGTGGGTGCGGATTTTTTATGTACGGACATACCACTGGAGTACATGAAATTCCATCAAACACAGATGCCTTGGTTGAAGATAGTTTATTAGTCTGCCATTGGCCTTCATCGAAAGCTGGCTAGAACGGCCAACAATGGGGATAATGAGATTTGCCTTTTCCCCGTCGTTTGTAAGACAAGGTGCTAGCACCATCAATGAGAAAATAGAACCACGTAATGGGGAAACAAACCTGCTACGTGGTTTATTCGTATTCAGGGCATGGTGTGTTTTCTGCGTTGTGATGGTGATTTTTCAACACCCTGTGAGGAAGATTACCATGACCGAGCAACTCGATGGGACAGCCAAAGTTCTTTTCTAACCATTCTTCAGATATTTCCGTGTCGGGATGATAATCTACGCTCTCGTTTACACAAGCAATTGTCTTCACATTCTGCAATACTGTGCCAATATCATGGCTTACCAAAATCACTGCCCGTTCCTGGTTTATTCTTTCGAGTAAGTCATATAGTTTTGTTTCGAATTTCCTATCCAAATATGTATTGGGCTCATCAAGAATCACTACATCAGGATCTGAAATCACAGCACGACCCAATAGCACTCGTTGCAACTCTCCTCCGCTCAATGTGCCTATCGGACGTTTTTGCAAACCTTCCAATCCCATTTGTTGAGCCACAGTTTCGGCTTGTAGGCATTGTTCGGTGGTATAGTGTTCCATGATGTGTCCTTGGGGCTTCAACCCTGAAAGAATCACATCAATGACGGAGATAGGAAAGCGCTTGTCCAGATTATTATATTGGGGAAGGTAACCGATACGAATGTCTGATGTAGGTTTTCCATATCGGTAAAATGTGATTTTACCAGTTGCAGGTTTAATGAGTCCAAGAATTGATTTTACCAATGTTGTCTTCCCGCCACCATTTGGTCCTATTATCCCTAAGAAGTCATGTTCAAACACTGTAAGGTTAACATCGTGTAATACACGTGTTCCGTTAAACTCGATGGTAAGATGCTGTATGTCGATAATCGGGTGTTTCATTGCAGTGCTTTGGCTGTCTTTAGCAGTTCGTCCGACCATGAGTAATCGAGTGGGTTGATGGTGACAATTTGCAATTGTAGCTCATTGGCAATGACTTGGGCATGTCTGGTGTCAAATTCTTTTTGGACGAATATCACTTTCACACTCTTTTGCTTGCAAAGGGTTATCAGTTCTTGCAGGTATGCTGGAGATGGTTCTTTCCCTTCGTTTTCAATGCTTATTTGCTGTAAGCCATAGTCGCGGGCGAAATAGCTGAGTGCAGGATGGTAGATGAGAAACGCTTTGCTTTTATTATTAAGCACAGTGCGTATCTGTTGGTCCACTTGTTGAATGATATGTGTCAGGCTGTCGTGACGTGCCATATATTCCGTCTTATGTACACTGTCGAGTTTACACAGGGCATCGCAAACATTGTCGGCAATGATAATTCCGTTGATAGTAGAATTCCATATATGTGGTTCGACATCGGTTCCTTTGTGAGCCTCTTCAACATGATGGTGCTGATGCCCATGGATCAACTCGATCTTATTTGACATGTCAAATGTAGGGAGTTTTGGCGCATTGTTGCTGATGCGGTCCATCCATGCTTGTTCAAAACCAATATAGCCAATCCGAAAGAACGCATCGCTCTCTGCCAATTCGACCATTTGTTGTGGCGTGGGGTCGTATGTTTCTGGGCTTGTACCTTCTGGTACGAGGCTTACGACTTTGAAATTATTGCCTGCAATGTTCTCTGTGAAATATCTTAGTGGTTCGATGCTCACTGTGATTGTAGGCACGGATTGAGTCTGAACTGAACAACTGGAGAAAAAATTGACGATTCCCCAAGCGCCAAGTACTAAAATCACGTAACGCAACAATTTCCCGATGCTCATCGATAATAGCACTATGAGTGAGTTGCTTCGCATCAGACCAAGGGTGATGGTGATGGCACTACCCAAGAATGGCACGAAAGCAAAAAAAGCCATCCATGCGCCACGGCCACTAATAAAACGTTTCGTCTTTTCGATTTTCTCATCCGACAGTTTGAAAAATTTTTGCACCCATTCAGGTTTTCCAAGAAATCCCATATAATAGCAAGTCATGCCTCCACTTACATTTCCTATCATGGCAAACAAGATGGTGAGAATCGGATCCATGCCCAAAGCATAACAAGCCAACACCAATGCTTCCGAACTGAAGGGTAATACACTACCTGCGATGAAGGAGCCGAAGGTTAGTCCAAGATAGCCCCAAGTATTGATAAATTCTTCCATACGTTAACTGCCAGAATTATAATAAAAGCATAGGTGCTCATCATCATCGTCAACTTTGGCGAAATTACACTCCCATGTGTTACGAAGTATGCGACGAAGAGTATGCCAGTGAAGATTTCCATGGGTAAGAATATCGGTAGATACTGAGGAAATATGACTGCCAAGGCTACGATATATAAGAAAAAGAAAGCAAGGCAAATGAAAACCAGTCGTGTGCGGAGTTGGAATGAATGTACGAACCTGATGTGGCTTATGATGAAAAGACCTAACCACAAGGTGATAGTTACATGCGAAATGACCAGTTCCATCGGAACTGATGAGTAGGCAAAGAAATGGATTTGACGGATCTCATTCGCGAAGTTCACAAAGAAAGTAAGGTCATCCACCAACAAAGTGTAGGCAAGCATGAACCAGAAAGGAACAAGGAGGCCTATCAGTGAAGCTGTCAGTTTCTGTAGGGTTATTGGTGAAATTTTCATTATGCTGAAAAGTACTATTGGCAGCGAAAACATCAAAGGTGGAAAGATTATGATTCCGATTGCTAATGCCGAGCACATGTTGAAGGCTGCAACAGGGGCATTCTCAGTGGAGTAACATTCTGCTAAAAAAAACAAGGCAAGTGAGTAGGTAAGCACTGCCAATGATTCGCATTGGAAAGCGTGCAAACTTACCAATGCGCCCGATATCCACCACAATAGCAAGAAGGGTAGTCCGTCTCGTTTTTCCAAGATGTTGTAGTAGTTGTTAAGACTAGTGATTATCAGTCCACAAGCGATCACTATTCCCATCATCAGTAAATCTGACAGTGACTGCATGAATACAATCCATGACAATAGGCTGATGATGGAAAGCAGCACTTTCAGGTGCGTGCTTAGGAAAAAACTTGATGAGGCTGGAGCGTATAGTTTCATTGCTTATAGGTCAAAGCCAATGTCTTTGCGGAAATATTTGTCTTGGAAGTCAATGAGGTTCGCTCCAATAAAACTTTGGGTCAATGCTTCTTCTTTGGTTTTTCCATACGAGCTAACAGCAATCACACGGCCTCCGTTGGTCAGTGTTTGGCCATCTTTCCATGTTGTTCCTGCATGGAACACGATACTGTTCTGGACTCTTTCAATACCTTCGATGGCATAACCCTTATGGTATGCTTCCGGATAACCTCCAGAAACCAGCATCACGCATACGGCGGTTCGTTGATCAATATCCAGCACTTTGTCTTTTAGATTGCCTTGTGCCACACCTTCTAGCAAATCCACAAGGTCACTTTTGATGCGCAACATCACACTTTCGGTTTCCGGATCACCCATTCGCACGTTGTATTCTATTACCATGGGTTCTCCTTTCACATTGATAAGCCCGAAGAAGATGAATCCTTTGTAGTCTATTTTTTCTGCGGCAAGTCCTTCGACTGTTGGACGGATAATGCGGTCTTCCACTTTCTTCATCCACTCCTTCGTGGCAAATGGCACAGGACTGACGCTTCCCATACCACCCGTGTTCAAGCCTTTGTCGCCCTCTCCAATCCGTTTGTAGTCTTTGGCTTCTGGCAGTATCTTGTAGTCTTTTCCATCGGTCAACACGAATACGGAACATTCAATGCCACTCAGGAATTCTTCTATTACCACTGTCGCCGAAGCGTTACCAAACATACCACCCAGCATTTCCCTTAGTTCAGCTTTGGCTTCTGCCAAGGTAGGGAGTATCAATACGCCTTTGCCTGCACATAGTCCATCGGCTTTCAGCACATAAGGGGCTTCGAGGGTTTCAAGGAAGCGTAAACCTTCGTCGAGCGTGTCGCCAGTGAAACTTTTGTAGCGAGCTGTAGGAATGTTATGTCGCATCATGAATTGCTTCGCGAAATCCTTGCTTCCCTCAAGAATTGCTCCTGCCTTTGAGGGGCCAATCACCGGGATGTCGCAAAGTTTTGCATTGGCGTGGAAGAAGTCATAGATGCCTTTTACCAAGGGATCTTCAGGACCTACAACAACCATGTTCACCTGATGGCTGATAACAAACGTCTTTATGGCCTCGAAATCATCGGCTTTCATTGCGATGTTTTCTCCAACACTCATTGTTCCAGCATTGCCTGGAGCTATATACAACTTCTCTACTTTCTCGCTTTGTGCGATTTTCCATGCCAAGGCATGTTCTCTACCTCCTGATCCTAACAATAATATCTTCATATTCGTATTCCGAATGGGTTGTCAATTCAAATGCTCCATAAAATAGCGTGTCACGTGTTCATACAAGTGAACTCTGTCAAGACCTCTCATGTTGTGTCCGTCACCAGGATACACGAAGAAATCTGGATGAGTACCTGCGTCGATACACGAACGTAAGAAACTAATACTGTGTTGAGGCACGCATGTCGGGTCGTTGCCACCGATGACAATGTCCAATCGTCCTTTCAGTCTGCCAGCCTTTTGTTTTAGATCGGCGTTCTTGTAGCCATCGGGATTCTGTTGTGGGGTGTCCATATAGCGTTCGCCATACATTACTTCGTAATAAGACCAGTCGATCACTGGGCCTCCTGCCACGGCAACTTTAAATACATCGTTGTGGGTGAGCATCAGGTTGGTGGTCATGAAGCCTCCATAACTCCATCCGTGTATGCCTAAACGATTCATGTCCACGAATCCCAATTCACGCAAGAAGTCCACACCTTTCATCTGATCCTTCATCTCCTCCACGCCCAGTTGCCGGAAGATGACGTTTTCAAACGCCAATCCTCGGTTTGCGCTACCTCGGCTATCTACCGTCAGCATGACGTAACCCTCTTGGGCCATGTAGATGTCCCAACCCGATATGCCATAGTTCATTCGATCCTTTATCATTTGTGCATGAGGGCCTCCATATACATAAATGATGGCTGGGTATTTTTTGTTAGGGTTGAAGTTCAAAGGCTTCACAAGTCGATAGTACAAGTCTGTCATACCATCGGCAGCCTTTAGGGTACCCACACTTATCTCTGGCATGGCATAATCCTTGTAAGGATTTTCTGCTGCAAACAGATTCACGGGCTTTTGTCTTTTGTGATTCGATGACAACACATCAATGTTATGGGGAATGCTGTGCGACACATAAGAATCTATCAGATATTTGCCGTTTGAACACAGGTTAACCTGATGAGTCCCTCCCTCGTATCCCAACAAATGCGTGGCACCCGTTTTGGTTTCTACAGCAAACACATTGCTTTGTAGTGGACTTGTTTCAGTGCTGAGAATGAGTATTTCTTTTGCTGAGCTGTTGAATCCAATGAGTTCTTGCACTTCCCATTCGCCATGGGTAAGCTGCTTCATCTCATTGGTTGCTGTATTCAGCAGATAAAGGTGGTTATAGCCATCTTTCCGACTTTGATAAACACAAGTCTTGTTGTCCCAAGGCAAGAATTCCAGCGGATGTTGGGGCTCCACATATTTGTCATGTCTTTCTTCATAGACAAGATCTTCTCGGATGCCTGTTGCAGCGTCGTATCTTACTATCTCAGCATGATTTTGGTCGCGGTTCAACTCAATTACAAAGATTTTTTTCTCATCAGGAGTCCAGCTGATGTTAGTGAAATATCTGTCAGTAGGATCTCCTGCCTGTAGATAGATGGTGGTGCCTGATGCCGGATTGAAGATGCCTACCGTTACTTTGTGCGATGTCATGCCGGCCATCGGATATTTCTGTGGTTCAAGGGTGGCGATGCGTGTGGCAGTGTTCACCTGCGGATAGTCCGTCACCATCGTTTCGTCCATACGATAGAAAGCCAGCAATTTGCCGGATGGGCTCCAGAAAGTTCCTTTTTCAATGCCAAACTCATTCCTGTGTACGCTTTGTCCGCATACAATCCCCTCGGGCTCATTTGTCACTTGTATGGTTTTCCCATCATTGGTTGTGACAAACAAGTTGTTGCTCAGCGTATAGGCCAAGTGACGGCTATGCTTGTTCCAGTCTTCATTTGCAGCATTTTCCTTCACTGATTGTGACCATACCAGTTGCTTGTTGTCGAAATCGATGATAAATCGACCTTGATTTGTCCTTACCAACAGATATGGTCCCGTGTAGGGGAAAGTCACCTGCTGGAAATTCACAACATTACCGGCGTGGTTCTCTGTGAGTATGGTGTTTATTTCTTCTTTCGAAATTGTCAGGTTTTCCTTTCCTGAAACTGGGTCGATGACCTTGAGCAAATCTCCTTGAGGCATCACGTAACGGTTGTCCCACCATTGTATTCCCCAAATGTTCTGGGTGCTCAGGTAGTTCCGTCCTCCTGGTATCAGATTGTCCAGCGTGAAATGCTTCTTCTCTTGGGCTTCCATTCCTATGGTCATCAAAGCGATGAGTGCTATACTTAAAATCCTTTTCATATTTGTGAGTATTGTTTGATTCATAGCGGTTGCGTCTGATTGGCCTGTCCTCAGCAGCGAAGCCATGTTTTCGATTTCCATCGTTGTGTGTGAACTTCGAAGTCCTTTCACCTTGCCAAGGCTTTTCTGTCTCGTCATTCCATTTCCTGCGTGGATATTTGTTCTCGCTTTCAAAACCATGGTCTTGTTCATGCTCAAACTTGTTGCGCCTGTAACCATGGAATGAATTGCGTTCGTCCTTTCTCTTTTCTCTAAAATCGCGTTTGGCTGGTTTTGGCTGTAAACACTCATCCTCATGAATTTGACCGCCCTCATTTCTAAAGGCCTTGTACTTGCCGCCAAATATTTGATATTGTCGGAATTCGCATTCGAGTGCTCCGTTGTAGAGAGGAATCTTCTGAGAAGGTTTTAGCCCAATCTTGTCGAAGCATTCGTAGTGGTAGCTCAGCACCCAGGCATCATTGCCCATGAATGCGTGTTTGAGTCTTTCTCCAATCATTTCATACAACCCGAGTATGTTCTCGGTCGATATGCGCTCTCCATAAGGAGGATTGGTTATGATGATGCTTTTCTCCGTGGGTTGCTCGAAATCCTTAAAGTCACGAGTCTCAAAATGTATTTGGTTCAGCAATCCTGCCGCTTTGGCGTTGCATCGGGCTATTCCGATGGCTTTCGGATTTACATCGTAGGCGAATATATGGCAGGTCATTTCGCGTTCGGCTGAGTCGTCATTGTATATCTGTTCCAGCAAGTCGGCATCGAAATCGTTCCATCGTTCGAAAGCATATCCTTTGCGGAATACGCCTGGAGCAATATTCTGTGCTATCAAACAAGCTTCGATGGGGAGTGTGCCCGAACCACACATTGGATCAATGAAGTCGCATTCACCTTTCCATCCCGTTTTCATGATCATTCCTGCAGCCAGTACTTCATTCAATGGAGCTTCTACGGCTTCCTGACGATAGCCACGTCGATGTAGCGATTCGCCCGAACTGTCCAAACTCAGCGTACAGTCTGTTTCTGAAATGTGGATATCTAATTGTATATCTGGGTTGTTCAAACGTACTGTCGGGCGATTTCCTGTCTTTTCCCTAAAGTAGTCGGCAATTGCATCCTTCACTTTGTATGCCACGAATTTCGAATGTCTGAACTCGTTCGAATACACTGTGTCATTCACGGCAAACGTCTTGTTGCAGTCCAAATAGTCTTCCCAGTGAATACTCTTGATGGTGTTATATACCTCGTCGGCTGTTTGTGCCTTGAACTGCTTGATAGGTCGAAGAATGCGTAATGCTGTCCTTAAGCAAAAATTGGCGCGATACATCAGCGCCTTGTCTCCGTCAAAAGCCACCATTCGCCTGCCAATCTGTACGTTGTTTGCACCAAGTTCTATCAACTCTTGAGCCAAAATTTCCTCCAAACCTTGAAAGGTTTTGGCCATCATCGAATACTCTTCCATGTAGTTTTATGTAATTTGGCCACAAAATTACAACATTTATGCAAAATCACAAAATTGTCCAGCCTATCATCGTCAACAATTTCGGTTGTCATTGTATGTTATGCATTTCATATCCATCTTTCTCTTCAATGGAATTGTGAGGCGCACCAATCTTTCATGGCAAGTCAGATTATGCCAATCTAATAACAACATACAGTGTCTGGACAAATGGAAACAGGAAGCAACTTGGTTGCTTCCTGTAGGATTGAGGCTTTCGAAAAGAAAAATTATCTGCCCCCCAAAGCCGCATACAATGCCACCAACGCTTGTGCTTGTTGACTTTGGTTGTTTACTCGTTCGTTTTGTGCGGCGAGCAGTTTCTCAAGTGACACGAGAACCTCAAGGTAGGTGGAAGTTCCGTTGTTCATAAGTTCCTGTGTGGCCATGACAGTTTTGGAAAGTGCATTTACTTCTTCCTCAAGGTGTGATGCCTTTTTCTGGGCAAGTTGCCAGGAATGAAGGGCATTCTCGACCTCATAGCCAGCATTGATCACTGCGTCTCGAAACTCCACAAGGGCTATTTGTTGGTCGAGCTTGGCTATCTTCAGGTTCGCACGGAGTCGCCCGCCTTGGAAAATAGGTTGAACAAGTGAGCCGATACCTTCGATGAACCATGTTTCGGGATGTCCCCAGCTGCCATTGGCACTGATGGTGATGTTGGGATACAGGTTGCCTTTGTTGATGAGCATGTCGTAGTAGGCCATTTCCATGTGACGCTCAGCGGCACGTACGTCTGGGCGGTTTTTGAGCAAGTCGGCAGCAACGCCTATTCCTACCTTGTCGGGTAAACGGACATCATCGATATTGCCATGCGGCAGTTCGTGAGATGGCTCATTGAGCAACATGCATATTTCGCGTTGAATGCATCCTACTGATTCTTCGATTTGTAACGTGGCAACTTTTACGGCTTCCAATTCTGCTTTTGTCTGGTTTACAGCTGCACTCGTATATTGTCCGGACTCAAACAACACCTGTACACTTTCGTAGGTTTGTTCGTAAACTTTTAGGGTTTGTTGTTGGATCAACAATTGTTTCTCTAATCCGAGAAGTTGATAATACAATTGGGCTACCGATGAAATGAGCCGACATTCTACGGCTTGTTTGTAGTCTTCCGAATACTTCATGGCTGCTTTGGCACTACGCTTTGCATTGGTGATGCCTGCACCGAAAATGTCGAGTTGCCAACTGGATTTCACCCCAAGATTGTAATTCCATGTGTTACCGGCAGCATTGATGTTTTTTGATGCCGAACCGGTAGGCGAGAAGGCAAACGTAGGTAAGTAAGCAAGCCGAGACGTTTTGTAAGAGATTTCGGCTTTCTGGAGGTTGAGCATGGCCGTCTGTATGTCGGGATTGTTGGTGAGGGCAGTCTCGATGAGGGCTTGAAGTTGTGGATCGGTAAAAAGCGAGTGCCATTCCATCTGCCCAATATTAGGCTCACCATTTGCCCAGGCAGATGTGTAGAGGTTGTCGGGTACCGATGCAGTGCTCTTATGTTGCTTGTAGAGACTGCAACTATTGAGAACCAAAGTTCCACAGATTATGCATAATACTATCTTTTTCATTAATCATCAATGTCTTTAGGTGCGAACTTGTCGTGAATATTCTGGAATACGATATAAAAAGCAGGAGTAACGAACAGAAGTGCCACTGTGCCTATGCACATGCCTCCTATTACGCCGTAGGCCAGTGACCAGTTGCCACGTGCTCCTGCACCGGATTCGATAGCTAATGGAACCATGCCGATGACCATGGTCATGACGGTCATCATGATAGGACGCAGACGATCCTTGGCAGCACCAAGGGCTGCTTGAACAATTGTTTCACCCGATTCGTGATGTTGTACGGCAAATTCGGTAATCAAAATGGCTGTTTTACAGAGCAAACCGATAAGCATGATGATACCAGTCTGTAGATACACGTTGTTGCCATTGCCTAACAGCACTTCCAAGGGCTTTGCCAACAAGTAAGAACCGAGTAGGCCGAAAGGTACTGTGAGTATGACAGCCCAAGGAATCCACACACTGTTGTAGAGACAAGCCAAGATAAGGTAGATAAGCAAGATGCAGATGGCATAGATGAACACGGTCATATTGCTGTCGGCACTTTTTGCCTCTTCACGAGCCATGCCAGCATATTCATAACCATATCCAATGGGGAACACTTCTTGTGCCACGCGAGCTATTTCCTTGCGCACGTCACTCTTGGTATAGCCATCGCTTGGCATAGCGTTCACTTGTATGGATGGGAAAAGGTTAAAATGTTTCTCAACGGATGAGTTCATTTTTGGTGTGAGGGTGGCGAATTGGGTGATAGGAGCCATCTCCCCATTGCCTGTCCGAACGTAGATTTGCGTGAGTGAGGCTTCATCGGTTCTCATACGTGGGTCGGCTTGTATGTTCAATTGATATACTTTGCCATATTGTGTGTAGTTGGACACATACGAACCTGCCAGATAAGTGCCGAGGGTTTGAAGTACGTCTGCAGGAGAAACTCCAGAACGCTTGCATTGGGCTGCATCTACGTTTACATCGTATTTGGGATAATCCTTTGAGTAGGATGTTGATGCAAATCCAACAGCAGGCGATTGGTTGAGCTTGTTGAGGAACGTATCGCAATAGGCTACGAAGGTGTCCTGGTCTCCTGCACCCGTACGATCCTGTAGATACAAGTCGATGAAGCTACCTGTTCCATATCCTGGAATCTGTGGCATCTGGAATGCCGACACCGTAGCTTCGGGCACCGCTTGTGCACAGAGTGTGGGAACGTCGGAGTATGCTACCGACAGACCGCTGAAACTGCTACGCTTATCCCAGTTCTTAAGGCGGACAATTACCGAACCAAAGTTTGAGCCTGGTCCCGAGGACATGCCATAACCAGATATGGTAGTGTAGGTTTCCACCTCGGGTATGTTTTTGATTACTTCTTCAACCTTCCGTAGGGTTGCCTCCGTTTCATTGAGGTATGTACCAGGGGAAAGTGCCACATCGACCAATACCACGCCTTGGTCCTCTTCTGGAACGAGGTCTTCTTTGGCATTGCTCATGAGCCATACCGTGCCGATAGTGCTGATGGCAAGCACCAGGAATGAAAGTTTCGGGCGTTTTATCCAAATGGCAATCGCTTTGTTGTATTTCACTGAAAGGGCAGTGTAAGAGGCATTGTAAGCCTTGCGTGTGTAGTAGTTGAGCCCTTTTGATGAATCATTTTCTTTGGATTTCATCATGATTGCACACAAGGCAGGGCAGATGGTGAATGCGGAAACCATTGACCAACCGACGGATGTGGCGATGGTGATGCCAAACTGTGTGAAGAATGTGCCTGATGTGCCTGGCATAAAGGTGACAGGAATGAATACTGCCATGAACACCAATGTGCAGGAGAAGATGGCCATACGTACTTCGCTCATGGCATCGCTTGTGGCTCTGCGTGATGACTTGTAGCCTTGCTCAAACTTCGTCATGACAGCCTCGACCACCACAATGGCATCATCGACTACCGTACCAATGGCGAGCACCAGCGCGAATAGTGTAAGGAGGTTGATTGAAAAGCCCGCAAGTTTCACCACAGCGAACGTGCCTATCATCGACACGATGATGGAGACGGACGGAATGAATGTGGCGCTGAAATCCTGAAGGAAGAAATATACCACCAATATTACGAGGATAATGGCAATGATGAATGTTTCAACAACGGAATGCATGGAGGCATTCAAGAAATCGTTGGCACATTCAAGCACCACAAACTCCATGCCTTCGGGCAATTCCGCCTTCACGTCTTCGTACATTTTCAGGATGTTGTTGTTTACCTCAGTGGCATTGGCTCCTGGCGCTTGGTTCACGATGAAAGCTGTTGAGGGGAATCCTTCGGTCGTGCTTCGGAAATTGTACGATTTGCTGCCCAGTTCCACTTCGGCAATATCCTGAAGCCGCAGCACACTGCCATTGGGCAACGATTTCACTACAATCTGGCGGAACTCCTCTACGGATTGTAGTTGTCCCCTGTATTCTATGTCCATCTTGTAGGTTGTCCCTTCAAGGCTACCCGTGGGAATCACGAGGTTTTGTTCTGCAAGTACTGCGGCGACTTCCTCAGGAGTAATGTTATACATGGCCAATACATTCGGTTGCAACCATACACGCAGCGCATAAATGTCACCCAGCAGATTGACATACCCGACACCCGAAATACGTTTCAGGCGGGGAAGCACATTGATGTCGAGGTAGTTCGAAATGAAATGTTCGTCGAATTTGCCGTTCGTACATTTCAGTCCCGCAATCTGGAGTATGGAGTTCTGGTTCTTTTCTGTTACGACACCTACTTTGGTCACTTCGGCAGGCAGAAGTCCTTGAGCTTGTGCCACACGATTCTGCACGTTCACGCATGCCATGTCGGCATTGGTCCCTTGTTTGAATACCACGTTTATATCAGCCATACCACTGGCATCGGCTGTAGCATACATGTAGTCCATGTTATCTACGCCGTTCACTACATTCTCAATCGGCATGATTACCGATCTCATGACGTTATTGGCGTCGGCACCAGTATAGTAAGCTGAAATGCGAATGGTAGGAGGAGCAATGTCAGGGTATTGTTCCACTGGCAACGACATGAATGAAATGAAACCTATCAAGCACATCAACACGCCAATTACCATTGCCCACACAGGGTGGGTAACGAAGAAGTTATGTGGTTTTTTGACTTTTTCTTCCATAAGAATGATTTTTATGATTTTCTACAACCAATCACTTTATTTTTTGCCCTTCCAACACACGTGATACACCGCTGGCCAAAATCTCATCACCAGGCTTCAGTGATTCGTCGCCTATAATGTACTCTTTACCGTCGTTGGTTGGATAAACGTCAACTACGACACCGACAGCCAATCCGTTCGCATCAACCTTATATACTAGATATTTGTCCTGCAATTTCTTGCATGCCGTTTGAGGAAGTACAAGTACTCCTTGCGCATCGTAAGGTATGATTACATTGGCTGTGTTGCCAGAGTGAAGGATGCCTTCGGGATTAGGAAAGGTTATTTCAAGTGATGCAGTTCCTGTCGCACTGTCAAGAATTCCGCTCAGGTTGCTAAAACTTCCTTTGTGCTCGAACATCTTGCCGCCTTTGAGCATCAAACTGAAATTGATGGCTTGGGTATTGGTTGCTTTGAATCCGTTACTTGTATTTACGAGCCCTTTTTCTTCAATCAATTGTGTGTAAATGGTTTCTGGTACGGAGAAAGTGGCGAAGATGGTTGTCTGGTCGCTAACAGTTGTAAGTGGTGTGATGATGGAGGGTCCTACAAGCGCTCCTACTTTATATGGCTTGCCACTCACAATACCTGCTATCGGTGACACTACCGTACAGCGGTTTAATTCTGTTTCGGCAATGATTAATTGTGCTTTTGCTTGAGCTAATTGCGCTTGGGCTGTCTTGTAGTCGTTTTCGGCAGTGTTCATTACAAAAGAAGAAACGATTTGTTTTTCAAATAGCTTCTTTTGTGATTCGTATTTCAGTTTTGCTGAGGCTACCACGGATTCAGCGGCTTGTACGTTTGCTTTTTGGGTGTTGACCTCCATTCGTTGCTGTGTTGATTCTATTTTCACCAATGGTTGACCCTTCTTTACCAGTGCGCCAGTGGTATAGAGAATTTCAGTGATGCGTCCCGTAACTTGTGGAAATACTTCCACGTCGTTGGCTCCTTTCAATATGGCGGGAAAGCTATAATTGACTGTCCTATCGACAGGATTCAACGTGATAATCTCATAATTGGGTAATTCACTTTTCTGCGTGCTGGCTGATCCTCCGCCACATGAGCTTAGCATACTGGCCACAGATAAAAATCCGATAAATAATTTTAATTTCATATTAATATGGTTACTAGTTAATTCGCTTTGGCTGAAAGAAATCTCTGAAAATCAATGTCACCTTTGTTATTGGATATTTTACTATATATTTTTATACTAAACCGTCACTTCTCTCTTGGTAAAATATGTCGTTTGCAAAAATAATATATTTATATGATTAGATGAAAATCTAATAATGATTTTTTCGAGGTTTGATAGAATCTCTCTTGTTTCTTCATGGATTTGTGCAAGGTGAATCGTTTTGACGTTGTAAATGGAATCGCTTAAGATGCCATTTTGACAACTGGATCGATTAACGCAAATGAAGGGTCGTAAGAATTTTCAATAAAAAACAGAAAATAATTTGTACGACACAAAAAAATAGCATATCTTTGTACCCGCAATTCGGGAGCGGATTGTTTCGGGTGAATTCCAGAGTGGCCAAATGGGGCAGACTGTAAATCTGCTGTCTCTCGACTTCGGTGGTTCGAATCCATCTTCACCCACAAGATAAGGAGTCGTGTATGGCTCCTTATTTTGTTAGTGATTGTAAGCACGTTTTACTGCATTTTGGTGAAGTTGGTCGGTGTAGAACAGCAAGTCCCAATGATGCAGATTGTCTGGGCTGATATTGGCAACTGAATATAGGGGATTGCTTTTCATCCATTTTTCGTAGCGCTCTTTGTGTCGTGATGTTACAATGAGTACTTGGTTGAGTGTGTCAACGTGAGCTACGCAGGTATCTCCTTCATAAATGAATTGTGCAGAAGCGTTGTCGGTATGCCAATTGACAGGATTCATACAGGTGGCAGCACCCGATGAAACAAGGTTCCAGATGCCCTCAAGGCTTGCGACAGAGTTAAATGAAACCACTACTTGGCGATCATTATCGCTCTGTGCTGCGTGAATGTGGGGATGCAGCAAATCGTCGGCAGAGAGCCGATAACCTATCATGTAGGTGGCTACCATCTGGCTGTACTGTTCATCGGTGAGATGCTTCAGCAAATCAATCATGAGCATCGCACCTTGACTGAAACCTGCAAGAATAAATGGACGGCCATTGTTGATGTGTTGCATGTAATAGTCGAATGCTTCACAGATTTCTGCTGACACATTAGGGTAAGCGACAGTGACCTCAGAAGAATATCCGCATAATGCCTCAAAGGTAAGTTGATGGTAGAAAGGCGCAATGAAATTGAAATCGTCGTGAAAGATGTGACGCTTCACAAATGAGAGCTCTTGTGTAATGAACTTTCGGTCTTCTGCATTGAGTGTGGCCTGCATAAGGATGTTGCCTTGTGCATCGCGTGCCTTTGCAACTTCTGTGGAAAACACATAGAATACATCCACTTTTTGTGCAGATAAGCTGTCGCCATCGTTGTACCATGCGCTGGCGATATTCCATGATGTTTCTCGATGTTCTTCCTGGATATTTATTCCGTTTGCCGATACGACGACAAACAACAGAATCCAATATGAAAGCAGTTTTTTCATTGTCGTTTTGGAGTTATTTGTTGTTCAGGCCATCGCCATCGTTTTTCAGATAGAACTCTCGCGACATCTGATTTCCCTCAGCATCCGTCCAGGAAACTTTGTATTTCCCACGAAAACCTCGGAATCTCACCACACCACTCTTGCCGACTTTCACGGCGAGGCGTGTTCTCCACTCATTATTGATGAGCTTGTCGAGCGCGAAATAGGATGCTTTGGGTTTCATGTCGCGGTCGAACAATCCCGATACTGAAGGCTCACCTGGTGCGCCACAATCATCAACAACATTCCACCAGGTGATACCCATCATTGGCTTGATGCTGAACCAGAGTCGGTACAGGTTTTGTGCAATGATGGCTTGGATTTGACGTCCTCTCAAATCATCGCCCGGAGCGGTGATTGTTATTTCGCTTAGGTGGATAGGTTTGTTTGCCTTATCAAGTCGTTCTGACCATTCCCATACTTGTGAGGGTGTTTGAATCTGTGCTCCATCGGCAATGTCAAGGCACTGTTTGGGATTGAAAAGGTGCATTTGTGCTCCCATGATGTCTATCTTGCAATTGCGTTCGCACAAGTTTCTCACTTGTTCGAGGTATCGTTGGTCCATGTTGTAATCATTGATGTTCAACTTGACCTCGTTCGGAAATTCGCGCTGAGCCACTTGGAATGCTTCGTAAGTATAGTCGGCGGGCATGATGCCGTACACGCTTTTCATGAGTCGTCCTCCTGGATTCATGTTCTCAATATCCACGGAACTTTCGTTCACCACATCCCAGCTGTGCAACCTGCCGCCATAGTGTTTGGCTAATTGTGTCACTCGTTGGGCAAACAACTGCTTGACTGATTCGGCGTAGTGGGGTAGGGAGTCAGAGAGTGCTTGGGCACTCATTTGCTGGTATTCTGATGAGTACTTGTCGCCATCTTTGTAATTCTCAAGTGTAGCCCTCTCCACCATGATGCGGTCCAGAAACTTTCGTTCTTGCCCTTTGGCTGCCACAGTGTAAATCCAATCGGGATTCTGCCATTTGCGATTACCCCAAATGATGGTATGACCATGCATGCGAATTCCCTTACTTTCACAAAACTCCACCACTGCATCAGTCGACGGACGACGCCAGTGAGGCTGGAGTTTGGGGGCTGGACAGTTGTTCCAATAGTCTTCGGTGTCCCAATACTCTTCGGCAAAGCGTAACCGATTTGGTTCCGTCTCGAATTTTTTCCAGTAGAATGCTATTGTGGCTGAATTGAATAACGAGCCAAACACCTCCTTATATCGTTCATTGCGCGCATGGGTTCCTAACTGGTTGAAATTGAATATGTGTGCGCCAAACACAAAGTCGTGCGTCAGTTGTTCTATGGTGATGTTTGTCCCGGCTGGCAGGTCAAGTGACAGTACGGCATTGGCCTTGCGGTTGGCTTCGATGTCGGCATCGATTTTGGCTTGTACTGTGGGATTCCACAGTTTCCAATATGCTTCGCTCATGATGTGGTCGTGGTCTTCGCGTTGCTGGCGTGGAAAAACTTGTTGAGCATGCAACTGTACGACAATGAGAAGTAGCGTGAGAATAATGTTTTTTTTCATCTTTTATGTTAGGTTGAGTGAATGGTTCGTACAAGATGGCGCATTGCCATGATGGGATGGGTAAACAACATTCGAGGACCGCTGAAACGCATCACCGCACACATCTGTTCGCGCATTGCTGGCTTGTAACAGTGTACGGTACATTGGGAACAGGTGGGTTTGTCATTGCCGAACTTGCAGTGGTCGAGGCGTTGGTACGCATAAGCCAACAGTCGTTGGCAATCCTCGCATAACACCACTTGACGATGCTTACGTTGGCAAAACAGTCCTATCATCACGCCGACCGTTCGTTGTTCCTCTTCTATCTGTGTTTCTTTTTTCATTTGGTGCGTTGTCTATAAGCATACTCGATACAAGTGAAATGTCAAAATGCCCTAATATTTCGCAAATATAAATATCAATCCGTAATGAATGGAACAATGTGCATGTTTTTTTTACATTTCAACAGATTGTATGTCTTGTTGTTTTGAGAAATGGAGTTTTTCCGTTATTTTCGCAGCATGATTGTGGCCTAAGCCATAAATTTGTTCGATTAATAAAGACAATACACATGAAGAAAATTATCAGCCTTGCCTGTGTTGCTGTTTGCACGCTGATGTTACAGGCGCAGACTCTTAGCTTGAATGGCGAATGGAAGTTATCGTACTGGCAGCAACCAGAAGAACCGATTACTTCGCCCGAAGAAATGTCGGGTATTGCCTACACGACAATTCCAGCCAATGTGCCTGGTAACGTGGAACTTGACCTGATGAATGCAGGACAGATAGCCGATGTGTTTGTGGGCAGTAATAACTACTTGACACGCAAATGGGAAGATTACCAATGGTGCTATTCCAAATCGTTCGATGTTGCAAAGAAAGAGGAGGGACGTCAATATGAATTATGTTTCGGTGGAATCGATTGTGTGGCTGATATCTGGTTAAATGGTCAACATGTTGGTCATACGGAAAACATGTTGATAGGCAGGAACTACGAAGTGACGAAATTCCTGAAAGAAGGGAACAATACTTTGCAGGTAATAATCCAGTCGGCAGTGTTGCACGGACGTAAATATGATTTGGGAGCCATCTCGATAGGTGCATGGGCTTCGCCAGAGGGTACGAATTTTCGGAAGGCTCCCCACATGTTTGGTTGGGACATACTGCCGCGTATTGTCAGTGCTGGAATATGGAGGGATGTGGAGTTGCGTGCGATAGAATCGGTGCGTTTTCGTGATGTACATTGGATGACAGCTTCGGTTGACACAACCTTGCATCGTGCTACCCTTTTCGCAAACATTCAGTTGGTCATGCCGTCGGCATGCTATGACAATGTTCATGCCCTGTTCACATTGAGTCGAAACGGGAGGCAGGTGTATCAGTCGAAACGCCCGATTATCATGCATGCTTTCCGTCAACGAATCGATTTGGACAAGGTCGATTTCTGGTGGCCGCGTGGATATGGAGAGGCTGCTCTCTATGATGCAAAATGTGAGATTGTGGATGGTGAAGGAAAAATACTCGCTCGCGATGAGAAGAAGATAGGTGTGCGCACAGTAAGGCTGGATTTTACCGACATTAATTTGCCGGATGCCCCTGGAAAGTTCTGCTTTGTGGTGAATGGGGAACCTATTTTCATACATGGAACCAATTGGGTGCCATTGGATGCGCTTCACAGTCGTGACAAACTTTGGGTCGATGAAACCATGGCGATGGCTGCCGACATGAATTGCAACATGATTCGTTGTTGGGGTGGTAATGTGTATGAGGATCACCGTTTCTTTGACTTGTGCGACCAGTATGGCATCATGGTTTGGCAGGATTTCAGTATGGGGTGTAACATCTATCCGCAAGGCGATGATTTTGCCAAGAAAATAGAGGAGGAAGTGAAATGGATTGTACGCAAGCTACGCAATCATGCATCATTGGCACTATGGTCAGGCAACAATGAAGATGATCAGTGCTTCGATGGCAATTGGAAGAGTTTCGGCCTCGATCCGAACAAGGACCGTGTGAGCCGCAGAGTCATTCCGGAAGTACTCATGGAATACGATCCTACCCGCACCTATCTGCCCAGTTCACCTTACTATAGTGAAGAGGTGTTCCGCCGCAATATGATTGACATGAAACACGTGCCGGAAAACCACCTTTGGGGACCACGTGGATATTATAAGGCTCCATTCTATACGGAGGCCGAATGTGTGTTTGTAAGCGAGATTGGCTATCATGGAGCACCCAATATCGAAAGTTTGCAAAAGATGATGTCGCTCGACTGTGTTTATCCATGGGATAAGGGTACATTGGATTGGAATGAAGAGTGGCTTACAAAATCCATCCGGCAGTATCAGGCGGAAGGGAAAACCATGGCTCGCAACAATCTCATGATCAATCAGCAAAAATTGCTCTTTGGTGAAGTGGCGACCCAATTGGAAGATTTTGTGTATGCCTCACAAGTGGTTCAGGCTGAGGCCATGAAATATTTTGTGGAGATGATGCGCGGTGATAAATTCTCACCCCGCACAGGCATCATCTGGTGGAATATCCGTGACGGATGGCCCGTAATCTCTGACGCAGTGGTGGACTACTATATGTCGAAAAAACGTGCGTTTTATTATATCAAGAATGTGCAACATGATGTGTGCTGCCTTATCAATGATGCCAAAGATGGCAGACATCCTTTGGTGGCAGTGAACGACACACGCAACGAAGTGCAGGGTGAAGTGGCAGTGACCGATGTCGTATCGGGCAAGCAGCTCTTCAAGGGCACTTTCCAAATCAGGCCGAATGCGAAAACAGATGTGACCATGATTCCTGAGCAGCCAGACAAACAGGGTATTTACCTGATTACGTACAAAGTTGGGGGGAAGGAATACCGCAATCATTATCTGTATGGCAAAGCTCCTTTCAGACTGAGTGATTATAGAACCTGGATTAACAAGACAAAGATATATGACTAAGACAATGAACCTGTTGGGTATCGATATAGGGGGCACGAAATGTGCCGTGATTTATGGAGTGGACCATGAGGGCGATTTGACCATTGTCGAGAAAATGAAGTTTGCCACTACAGACGTGGACAGCACTGTTTCCGAGATATTGGCATCATTGAAAATCCTCATGGAAAGGCATTGTTTGAATGCCGGTAATACGCAGTCCATTGGCATTTCGTGTGGCGGGCCTCTTGATAGTGTGAAGGGTGTTGTCATGTCACCACCTAATTTGCCTGGATGGGACAATATCCCCATTGTGCGACTTGTAGAAGAAGCTACGGGAATAAAGGCAGCCTTGCAAAATGATGCCAATGCTTGTGCACTGGCTGAATGGAAGTATGGTGCAGGTCGTGGTACAAGGAACATGGTCTTTCTGACTTTTGGTACGGGCATGGGCGCCGGATTGGTACTCAATGGAGCGCTCTATGCTGGAACCAACGACAATGCCGGTGAAGTGGGACACATCCGTTTGTCCGACTTTGGCCCGATAGGTTATGGCAAGGCTGGTTCTTTTGAGGGATTTGCCAGTGGAGGTGGCATTGCTCAGCTTGCCCGTTTTGCGGTAAAGGAACGTTTGATGATGGGACAGAGCGTGCCATGGTGTGCTGATGGTAATCTGGATGCCATTACAGCAAAGACTGTGGCAGAAGCCGCACAGGGGGGTGATGCGCTTGCCAAGGAAATCTATCAGACCTCAGCCACTTATTTGGGTAGGGCTTTGGCTTATCTTATAGATATTTTGAATCCGGAGGTGATAGTGATTGGCAGTATTTTTGTGCGTGCCGAAGAACTCATACGTCCTTTCATGCAAGCTGTCATTCAGAAAGAGGCATTGCCTGCGGCGGCTTGCGTTTGTGAGGTGAAGCCTGCTGAATTGGGTGAACAGATAGGCGATGTGGCGTCATTGTCCATAGCGGCCAGTATCTGATATGTTGTCATTAGTATTGTAAAGACAGAAATCAATGGATGATTTGATAAAGTTCGATTTGGAGGAAGCTCTTGATGAAATGCAACGGTTCCTTGCCCAAGAGCATACGATTCCTTCCATGAATATTGCCGCGCGAATGCTTGTCGATGCACTACAGCATGGAAACAAGATTATCAGTTGTGGCAATGGTGGTTCGCTTTGCGACGCCACACATTTTGCTGAGGAACTGACAGGCCGATACCGAGATAACCGTTGTTCGCTTCCTGCCATCTCCATCAACGACCCTGCCTTCTTGACCTGTACGGCCAACGATTTCAGTTACGAGGATGCTTTTGCCCGTTATGTGGAGGGAGTGGGTGCAAGTGGCGATGTGTTGTTGGCCATCAGCACCAGTGGCAATTCCGAAAATGTGGTGCGGGCGGTGACTGCGGCCCATCGGAAAGGAATGCCGGTGATAGCATTGACAGTTGAGGGAGACAACAAGCTGACACGATATGCTGATGTGGCTATTTGTGCGCCCTGTGCTCCCCATTCCGACCGCATTCAGGAAATACACATTAAAGTAATCCACACTTTGATTCACGCCATTGAGGTGTCAATGTTTGGAAAATAGTTATTCACGTACGTTAAAAACTTTATTATCATGAAAAGAGAAGCTTTTGTAATGTTCCTGAAGCCAGGCTTTGAGGAAGAGTACAAGAAACGTCATGCTGCATTATGGCCAGAAATGAGAAAAATGCTCAAAGATGGCGGTGTAGGCAATTATTCCATTTATTTGGAAAAGAAAACAAACATGTTGTTTGCCTATCAGGAAACATCCGGTGAAGGAGGCTCACAAGACATGGGCACTAACGAGATGTGTCAGAAATGGTGGGATTACATGGCCGACATCATGGAGGTGAATCCTGACAATTCACCGATAAGCATTCCTTTACCTGAAATGTTCCATTTGGATTGAGGGCTGACGGTTAAGTGGAGCGTGGTGAGAAGGTTTTGATTCATGTCGCACATTAGAATTGTGCGTAAAGCGTTTGCTGATGAAATTTCAAGGACGGGAACTACCGCGTTCCCGCCTTTGAAATGATACCGTAACTTGTTAGAACCCCAAAAAACTATCAAGGCATTTTCACTTCATAGATATATCCTTTATGCTCTTTGCTGGAGGAACCGTTGAGCAGAATCCTACCTTTGTTGATGGCGATGGCCTCGGGCTCGCAGAACAAATGGCCGGTTAAGTCAAGTTTGGCGATGATGGCAGAATTGTCAGTGTCATATACTCTTATGGCTGGTGGATACTCATTGTTCGTTTTTTTGAAAACACCAAAGCAGTAGTAAATTTTACCGTCCTCAACACACCCCGACTGTGTAAACCACACATCGTATGGGAATACGACCTGACGAACAACATCCTTGGCACTTAATGTCACTTCCTTGCCTTCAGCCAGTGTAGGTATGCGGAAGGCGGTTGCTACGTATTGGTTCTCGGATTTTTCCTTGGTGTAGGGATATTTCGTTCTTTTCTGGGCACTGAATATCCACAGACAATGCCTCTCCTTGTCTATTAGCCAGCAGGGCGCTCCCCAAATGGTTGTCAAGCCTGTTTCTTGCCAGTCAGAGATGTCGAGTGTAATCCTTTGGGATATGACCGATGTGAATGTCTTGCCTTTGCGGATGATGCTTTCCACATTGCAAATCCATTCCGAATCACAATCAGTCAGTCCGTTGCTCACATATAGAAGAGGGAAAGAGGATCCGGGTGCTTTCTCAATACCAAAATTGGCACAATTCGCATGGTTTTTCTCACCTGCAGAGGCAAGATGGAAACGTGCAACGAATTTCCTTGTGCGGAGGTTGTAAACATTAATACCTCCCCCGTGTTCTAAGTTGAACACCCATTTGCCAAATGTTTCCATGCCCTGTGCCGGCTTTGGCGACTCCCTTTCGAATAGCAATTGACAACAGTCGGTCGATGACGGTTGAGGAGCCTCCTGTGCAGCCACGAAAGTGCAAGCAGCCACGAAAGCCAGCATAAGCAGAATGTGTCTCATCCCTTGCATGCTATGTGAAGATTTAGGAACATGGTGCCTCCTGTAATGTCGGCACGCAGACGGATATAGTTTCCAAAGTTGGGATTGACCTTGATGATGTGTTGCCCAAGACCTTCGATGATGGTGGGTTCACTGCCGTCATCGGTCCATCGGATCCCATCTTGCGAAAGTTGTACCTGCGCTTTCATTACGGGGGTTCCGTTCACTTTTTCCACACCGACGAAAAAGATGGCCTCGTCAGCCCATCCAGCTTCGTAGGGTAGGGTTTCGAGCGTGCCTTCAAAATATTTTTTTATCTCGAGGTGAGAGTCGTTGAAATGCTTCATTGTGAATGATTTTATGCTTGTGAAACCAAAACCGAATCGATGTAGAGAAATACTCGGCGGTTTACGTCCGTCTCGACCCAAAACACGGGATTGATGAGGTTCTCAATCCGGTTATAACCGTTTACTGCATCGACAGGAGTGCCTCGGAGATCCCAAATGCGGTCCTGACACTGTATTTCCACATACTCTCGGTCCTGGGTGTCGATTTTCAATCGCATGTACTGCCAGTTGAGTTTGCAGTCTGTCTCATTGTAGATCAAGGCTTGTCGTCCATCGGGCACATCCTTGAAACCGTCGTGGTCGCCATTGGGGTGTCTTCGTCCAAACCACCAAGGATCAATGCCCTTCTTGCACCAGTCGCCATCAAGTCCGAAAGCCCAATCCTTGTCGGTGACTCCTTCGGCAGAATGTACATACTGCCATTTTCGCATGGGTTTCCCATCGACGGCATTCAGATATCTCATGCCAACGAAGTATCTCTCACCTCTTTCTTGCAGGTCGAATCCCATGCCGAAAGCACGGATGGAATCCTCATGGAGGCCTGGTTGTGGCCGGTCGCCACCATCCACTTTGTCTTGCTCGGCCGTATAAGTGAACCAAGCCTCAATTTGGACATAGCGGCTATGAGGGCGTGAGAACGACAACCGCTTGATGGCGTGTCCCATGCTTCCTTCTGCGGGTTTCTCGCAGTAAGGCGAAGAATTGGGTCGTGTCGAAAGTTTCAGCGAATAAGTTCCTGACATGGATCCATGCGTGCCAGGATAACGGAAGGTGGCACTACTGAGCATCACTGGTGGCCATTGGTCCTTGTTGACCAATGTGGGTGGAACATCAAAGTCGGGATATTCCGTGAAGTTGGGTAGAAGTGTCATCCACCCGTTGAAGCCATTGTCGAACACATCGTAGCACAACACTCTTTCCAGAGGTTGGAAACGGCTCCGAAGCATAAGTTCATCTACACTCATGTCTATCTGTTTTTCTGTAAATCATGTAGGCAAGGATGACTGCCAAGATACAACCTGTAAACCACCACACAATATGCTTTACCGCCAGAGCTTTTGGGTCGTGGGCAATGAGCAGTCCGAAAAGCAACAATGCAATGAACCCGATGGTGATGCAAAAACAACTGATGGCCATGTGTGAGTAGTTCTTGACACTGGCCTTGTTTTTCTCACTGACGCTTTCTGCTTCATCGGAAATCCTATGGCTCAGTAAGTTGCCAAAACCTTTTTGCTCTTTTCCCTGAAAGGCAGAAAGCATCTCCATGGATGTCAGCAGCAGCAGAGGCAGCACACAGCCACAAAGTGATTCGCAGATATTTGCGTGGATAATGGAAGAGGGAACAAACAACTTGGCAAGGATGCTGACAATCCAAGTCGTAGCCATTACTCCGATGAGTTGGTTGCCGCTCAGCCTTTTTGAAAACAAGCCCCAAATGGAAGGAATGTATAGCGGACACATGACCAAGGTGAGCAAGGTCACGACCACCTTCTCGGCTCCTCCCGCCAAAGGGACGAGCATGGCCAGAATCACGATGGCTGCTCCAAAACACAGGGTGAATAGACGCCCGATTCTGATTCTCTTTGATTCGCTACAGTTCCGGTTTCTTTTCCTATATCCCCAGATTTCGTAGGTATAAACATTTGCATATACATTGAGAATACCCGACACATTGCTTAGGGTAGCTGAAAGCATGGCGGCAATCATCATGCCAATCATTCCTTTCATCAGTACGAGTTTGCTCATTTCCACATAAGCATGCTCGCCTGCGTATGTCATGGCAGCATTATCGAATCCAATGCCAGGCTCAATGAGTCGGTATGCCATGGTGGGCAGATACCAGATGAAGGGCGTGATGAGATAGAGAATGCCTATCAGATAGGTACTCTTTCGCGCGTCCTTTACCGAGGGAACACTGATATAGCGTTGCACGAAAGGCCAGTCTCCTCCAATCATTCCGACATTTAGGATGGTCCACAGTACCAGCCACATCCAACTATAGTTAGATGATGTGCCCGAAAAGAAGTCTGGAATGGCAGAAGCCTCACTAAAGAAATGTTCCACACCACCTACGGCATTAAGCGAAAGGGGTATCATGAAAACAACCACGGCAAGGAGCACACCAAATTGGATCACATCGGTCATCAGTACGGCCAGGAAACCTCCTGCAATGGTATATACAAGGGTAATGGACCCCAGCAGGAGTAGTGCCCACCAAATGCTGAGATACCCTGCGGCTGCATCGCCAGGAAGACCTGTACTGGCTAGAAAACAATCTGACGGCACTTTCACGAGAGCGCACATCACAACCGCAACGGCATACAAGGCCGTGGCGGTGTGGACAGCGCGGGTGATGATGCCACTTATGGTGTAGAAACTGACTGTTTTGTGGCCGAAACGTATGACAAGGTATTCTCCTGGGGATTTGATGCTGAGTTGCCTCCATTTTCCTGAAATCCATCGGCCTACTGCCAAGGAAGAAAGACCAACGCAGAGCGCGACAACTACTGCCACCAAGCCCGACTTATAGGCTACCCCACCCCAAATGACGAAAGTCCCGGCGGAGAATATGGTCATGTAGGAAGATACTCCCGAAAGCCACCACGATGAGTGTCTGCCTGCGATAAACATGTCCTCCGAATTGTTTATCTTACGCGACATCATGAAACTCACGGTGATGAGTCCGGCAAAATATATGAGAATGACAAAATAATCTAATGTGCTCACATTGTTTGGGCGCTTTGGGGTGATGGATTGTTGTGCTTATGCCTTTATCTTACGTACCAGCCACAACATATAGAGCCAAACCACGGCAATGGCCGCTACGGCGATAAGCTGCGTGTTGGTGATATCAACCAGCCAGCCCACCAATGGAGGCAATATGGCTCCACCCACAAGACCTGCGATCAGCAGGGCAGACACCTCATTGGCTCTGTCGGGAGCGCGTCGCAGTGCACGTGAGAAAACAATTGCAAACAGATTGGAATAACCTAAACCAAACAATGCGATGCAAACCAACTGATACCACACATTGGTGGAAACAAACAACAGGAGCAAACCGCACAACGCGAGACAGGTGCTCAGAATGTAGAATTTGCGGTCGGAAAATCTCAACAGGATCATACCCCCTAGGAATGCGCCTACTGTGCGAGCAAAGAAATACACGCTATTGCCCATACCCGCTTCGGCCAATGGAAGCTGGCTGCGTTCCATCAACAACTTCGGGAAGGTGACATTGATACCTACATCTACTCCCACCAGCACCGCAATGCCAATGAAGTAAGCCACAATCATGGAGTCGTTGAACAGGCTGAATGTTTGCTTGATGGATGGTTGCGAGGCATTCGACTTTTGCTCTTCTTCTACCGGAGTCCAGGCCAACCACACGAATGCAATCAGCGAAAGTGTGGCAAATACGGGGAAGATGGTCTTCCATCCCATGGTGGATCCGATAAAGGCTGCGGCCAAGATAGGACCGATAAGGGAGCAGATGGCCTTGGTAAACTGGCCAAGGGTGAGCACACCCGTCACCTTGTCATCGGTGACAACATTGGTGACCAACGGGTTCACCGACACTTGCAGCAATGTGTTTCCAATGCCCACCAGCGAGAATGCCACCAACATCAACGTAAAACTATAGTCAATCAGAGGTACTAACATGGCTAATGCTGTGCAGAAAAAGCTGAGCAATACTGTCCGCTTACGCCCGATCCTATTCATCAGCATTCCTGTGGGTACTGACAGGAGGAAGAACCAGAAGAAGCATGAAAGGGAAATCAGATTGGCTACGCCATCCGTAAGGTCAGGGAAATCGTTCTTGATGTAACTGGTAGAGATGCCAATGATATCGACTAAGCCCATGATGAAGAACCCGAACATCACGGGGAGAATGACTTTCAATGAGTTTTTTTTCATCGTATTGGAATTTTAGAAGGTCAATTTCTGATGGGGGTATTCTCCAATGTGGCCACGAGGAAATCGTAGAATCGCTTCACCGATGGAATATGACAACGTTCACTTGGCGTGTGGGGACTATTCAGTGTCGGTCCAAAGGAGATCATGTCCATGCCAGGTACCACGGCACCAATGATGCCACATTCCAATCCCGCGTGGATGACCTTCACCTCGGGCTCCTTGCCAAATTGTGAGGCATAACTCTCGCGCATGGCTTTCAGGATAGGGCTATTCACATTGGGCTCCCACCCTGAGTACCCGCCACTGCGGGCTGTCAGCATACCTGCCATGGAGAAACAGCTTTCGAGCGATGTAACCAGATAGTCCTTCATGCTGTCGCGCGATGAACGTGCCAGGATTTTCACTTCGGCTTTTCCTTCGCCAATGTTCACGATTGCCAGATTGGATGAGGTCTCTACCGTGTCAGGAATGGTAGGTATCATGCGGAGTACTCCATCCTGACAAGCATAAATGGCATCAACAAGATTGTCGCGGATTTCCTCCGGAACCATCCACTTGGGCAAATCAACCTTCTCGGCCTTGAAGCTGATAGGTGTTTCAATGACACCATATTCTTCGTTCCACAGGCGTTCGCATTCTGCTACGTATGCCAGCACATCTTCCTCTTCCGACTGAGGTACGGTGATAACCACTTCGCATTCGCGCGGAATAGCATTGCGCATATTACCTCCATGCCACGACACCAGACAAGCTTCATCGAAGGCAATGACCTGATTCATGAAGCGGGCCATCAGCTTGTTGGCGTTGGCACGTCCTTCGTTGATTTCCATTCCAGAGTGTCCACCTCTCAAGCCTTTCAAGGTTACTTTCAAGGCAATGTCATCCTTATCGACAGGTGATTCCTTGTATTCCAATGTCGCGGTCAGATCTTCACCTCCGGCACAGCCTATGTACAGTTCTCCCTCGGCCTCTGAATCGAGATTCAGTAGAATCTCACCGGTTACGGTGCCAGGTTTCAATCCGAACGCACCGAACATGCCGGTTTCCTCATCGGCGGTAATGAGTGCCTCGAGTGGTCCATGCTTCAATGTCTTGTCTTCCATGACAGCCATGATGGCAGCGATGCCCATTCCATCATCCGCGCCCAAGGTCGTACCTTTGGCACGTACCCACTCGCCGTCGATCCAAGTTTGGATGGGATCATTCACGAAATCGTGTGCGACATCCTGTTCCTTTTGTGGAACCATGTCCATGTGGGCTTGCAACACCACCTTTTTTCGGTTTTCCATGCCCACACTGGCAGGCTTGCGATACACTACGTTGCCTACCTCGTCGAGCGAAGATTCTATACCTACGTTCTTCCCGAATTCGAGTAAGAACTGTTGGATCTTATCCAAGTGGCCAGATGGGCGGGGAATCTGGTTAAGCGAATGAAAGTGTTTCCACACATTTTGTGGAGCAAGCGAAAGAATTGTATTGTTCATGATGCTTATTGTTTATTTTCCATTTTTACTAATCTTCCTGCATAATTGCAGGCAGAGGCATTGCTCGGCGACAAGCTTATATGAAAGGTGTTGTTGTTGTAGAGCGTAATCCGAAAATCATAGCTCACACCGGCATGGCGGGTGCGAAAAATCACCTCTGTTTCCGTGGTGTTGGTTTTCTTCTTGGTCTTTTGCTTTGTTCGATAATTGGAACATTCTTCGGTGAAGTTCAATCCGTTGTCATCGAACGCCAGTGTATGCACATCGCCTACGTATGGCATGTGGACAGTCACTTTGCCATCAAGAATCTGAATGGTATAGTTGCCCTGCACTTGCTTGGCAGGATATCCGGATGGAATCATTTGGGTCACTTCTCCTTTGAAGGCAGTGGGAGTGAACAGGAGGGATGAATCCTGTGCATAGGTCACGCAAGACATTATGCACAATAGAATTGTTGATACAAACTTTTTCATAATTCGTGCTTTGATAATTTACGGTGTCAAAGATAACATTTATACGATTACCATCAGATGCGATGAATGTTAATAAAAATTAAAACGCTGCCGACCTTCGCAGGCAGGCAGCGCCAACTTACAATACAAAATACAAATACAACTAAACGAGAAAAATATTTTTTTCGGATATTCAGTTTCTCAGATAATACCTTGTGCCATCATTGCATGGGCAACTTTCATGAAGCCAGCGATGTTTGCACCCTTTACATAATTGATGTAGCCATCAGGCTGACGCCCATACTTTACGCATTGCTCGTGGATTCCCGACATGATAGTATGCAATTTCTGATCGACTTCATCGGCTGCCCAACTCAAGTGCATGGCATTCTGTGTCATTTCCAGTCCAGAGGTTGCCACACCGCCTGCATTGACAGCCTTGCCCGGTGCATAGAGCATCTGATGCCCAATGAACTTGTCAATTGCCTCTGGTGTACATCCCATGTTTGAAATTTCACCCACACAGGTCACTTTGTTATTTATAAGGTGTTGGGCATCTTCGCCATTCAACTCATTCTGGGTGGCACAAGGCAGTGCGATGTCAACTTTCACCTCCCAAGGACGACGATCGGGCACAAAGGTTGCCGTGGGGAATTTCTCTGCGTATGGAGCAACTACATCGTTGCCAGAGGCTCGCAGTTCCAGCATGTGGTCAATCTTTTCGCCGCTGATACCTTCCGGATCATATACGTAACCATCCGGACCGGAAATCGTCACTACTTTTGCTCCCAATTGATTGGCTTTTGTCACTGCTCCCCAAGCCACGTTTCCGAAACCTGAAACGGCTATGGTTTTTCCCTTTATGTCAATGCCTGCAGTCTGCAGCATTTGGTTTACGAAATACAAACCGCCAAAGCCAGTTGCTTCGGGTCGCACAAGCGAACCACCAAATTCCAATCCCTTTCCTGTGAAGGTACCAGTGTGGGTGCGGGTAAGCTTCTTGTACATTCCGAACATGTAACCCACTTCACGGCCGCCAACACCAATGTCACCTGCGGGCACATCCATGTCGGGGCCAACGTGACGCCACAGTTCCAGCATGAATGCCTGGCAGAAGCGCATCACCTCTGCATCACTCTTGCCACGTGGCGAGAAGTCGGAACCGCCTTTGCCTCCGCCCATTGGGAGTGTTGTCAATGCATTCTTGAACGTCTGTTCAAATCCTAGGAATTTCAAAATGCTGAGGTTTACGGAAGCATGGAAACGGATGCCGCCTTTGTAGGGGCCAATGGCATTGTTGAATTGCACACGATAACCCAGGTTTACTTGTACGTTGCCTTTGTCATCAACCCAAGGCACTTTGAATGTGAAGATTCTGTCAGGCTCAACCAGTCGTTCTATGATTTTTGCCTTTTCGAACTCAGGGTGCTCGTTGTATATATCATGAATGGATAACAGCACCTCTTTCACAGCTTGCAGATATTCTGCCTCACCCGGATGCTTGGCTTCCAAAGCAGCCATAATACTATTGATTTCCATACGCAAAAGGTATTAGTCGACATTACATTTTGTTATAATTGCAAGGCAAAAATAAATGATTATTCCATATGCTCCAACTGTTTTTCAAAAAATAACGCAAAAAAGATGGAAAAAAGTTATTCAACATCTTTTTGCCGTGATGGCAAAATGGGTTAAAAACAGGTTGAAAAATTGCATACGTCAAGATTAATGCCGTAATTTGTTGCCGAAAATATAAATATTGTTTGAAATCATGTTCAACAAGTCAAAATTGAAGGGCATACGAATGACGGACCCTTCATTCGTCAATCTTATGACAAAACGCATTTTCAATGTGTTATTGGTTGCTAATCCGTACGACGCTTTCATGCTTGAGGATGATGGTCGTATCAATGAAAAGATATTCAATGAATATATGAACTTGAGCCTGCGTTACCCCCCTCGTTTCATGCAGGTCAGCACACTTGATGAGGCTACCGCTCAGCTTGAGCAGATGACGTTCGATTTGGTCATTGTGATGCCAGGTTCTGATAGCAACGATGTTTTCGATATTGCCCGCAACATCAAGAATCACTACGATTCCATTCCGTTGGTTGTGCTCACACCTTTTTCTCATGGCATTACATCTCGGATGGAAAATGAGGATCTGAGCATATTCGAATATGTGTTTTGTTGGTTGGGCAATACCGACCTGTTGGTGTCGATTATCAAGTTGATGGAGGATCGTATGAATCTTGAGCATGATGTACTCGAGGTTGGCGTTCAGGTTATCTTGTTGGTCGAGGATAGCATACGTTTTTATTCTTCCGTGCTTCCCAATCTTTACAAGTTTGTGTTGCAACAAAGTCAGTTGTTTGCGACCGAGGCTCTCAATGAGCATCAGCGCACGTTGCGTATGCGCGGACGTCCAAAGATTGCTTTGGCCCGCAATTATGAGGAAGCCATGGCCATGTATGGGAAATATGCCAACAATATGTTGGGTGTCATTACCGATGCCAAGTTCCCAATGGATGGTTGCGAGAACGAGAGCGCTGGAATTCGACTGATGGAGGAAATTCGCCGACACGATGCCTTCGTGCCGCTCATCTTGGAGTCTTCGGACGCGATAAGCAATGAGGTGCTCCAGCAATTGAATGCATATTTCGTAAACAAGAACTCCAAGAAAATGAATGTGGATTTGCGCGACACAGTGCGCAGACATTTCGGTTTTGGCGATTTCATTTTCATCAATCCACAAACGAAAGAGGAAGTAGCGCGGGTTCACAACCTGAAGGAGTTGCAAAACATCATATTCAGCATTCCCAAGGAAAGTCTGGTCTATCATCTACAGCGCAATCATGTGAGTCGTTGGCTTTATTCGCGCGCCATGTTCCCAGCGGCGGAAGCGCTTCGTCAGATAAAGATAAACTCGCCCGAGGAAGTCGATGAGCACCGTCAGATAATTTTCGATGTCATAGTCACCTATCGTAAGCTGAAAAATCAGGGAGTCGTGGCGGAGTTCCAGCGCGACCGCTTCGACCGCTATTCCAATTTTGCCCGCATTGGCGAGGGCTCTTTGGGGGGGAAGGCCCGTGGGCTTGCCTTTATCGACAACATGGTGAAACGTCACCAGGAGTTTGATGATTTCGACAATGCCATAGTGGCCATCCCGAAAACGGTGGTGCTTTGTACCGACATCTTCGATGAGTTTATGGACTCAAACCAGCTCTACCAGATAGCGTTGGGCGATGCCGACGACAACACCATCCTACGTGCCTTTCTACGTGCCAAGTTGCCCAATCGCCTGGTCGAGGATTTCTTCGCATTTTTTGAGGTGGTTCGTTCACCAATAGCCATACGTTCGTCATCCTTGTTGGAGGACAGCCACTACCAACCCTTCGCGGGCATATATTCCACTTACATGATTCCTTATCTTGACGACCGTTACGAAATGCTTCGTATGCTTTCCGATGCCATCAAGGGTGTATATGCCTCGGTGTTTTATCGCGACAGCAAGGCTTATATGCAGGCCACTTCGAATGTCATCGACCAGGAAAAGATGGCAGTCATCCTTCAGGAAGTGGTCGGCAAGCAATATGGCACTCATTTCTACCCCAACATTTCGGGAGTGGCACGTAGCCTTAATTACTATCCCATTGGGGAGGAGAAGGCGGAAGAAGGAACGGTGAGTCTTGCTCTTGGTTTGGGAAAACACATCGTAGATGGTGGACGCACACTACGTGTCTGTCCCTATCATCCTACACAAGTGTTGCAGACCAGCGAACTCGACATGGCGCTTCGCGAAACACAGACGCGCTTCCTCGCTCTCGACCTTACCAACACGGGGCATGACTTTTCGCTCGATGATGGATTCAACCTGCTGAACCTTAGTGTGAAGGATGCCGAGAAAGATGGAGCCCTACAATATATCGCATCCACTTTCGACCCCTACGACCAAGTCATTCGCGATGGACTTTATCCGGGTGGACGGAAAGTGATAACCTTTGCCAACATCCTGCAGCACGAAGTCTTTCCCTTGGCAAAAATCCTGCAGCTGGCGCAGAGTTATGGAGAGCAGGAGATGCGCCGACCAGTTGAGATAGAGTTTGCCGTAACGATTAATGCAGAGGACAAGACAGGCACTTTCTATTTGCTGCAGATTCGTCCGATGGTCGATGTGAAGGCTAATCTTGCCGAGGACCTTAGTCTTATTGCCGACACGGAGGTCTTGTTGAAGAGCTTGAATTCGTTGGGACATGGCATTATCGAGACAATGACGGATGTCGTTTACGTTAAGACCGATAGTTATAGCGCAAGCAACAATCCAGCCATAGCAGAAGAGATAGAACGTTTGAATGCAAAGTTCTTGCAAGAAGGTTCTCATTACATTCTGATTGGCCCGGGTCGTTGGGGTAGTAGCGATCCGTGGTTAGGCATACCTGTGAAGTGGCCACACATTTCAGCGGCTCGTCTTATCGTTGAGCAGGGGTTACAGAATTATCAGGTTGATCCAAGTCAAGGTACGCATTTCTTCCAGAACCTCACATCATTTGGCGTGGGATATTTCACCATTAATCCCTCGCGTGGTGAGGGCATTTTCCAGAAAGGATTTCTCGATGCACAACCTGCTGTGTATGAGAGCCAGTATTTACGGCAAGTTCATTTTTCAAAGCCATTGGTCGTTAAAATGGATGGAAAGAAGAAAATAGGAGTTGCTTTGTTGCCTTGATAGGCAAATGTGAGGCATTGCAAACAGAATTAATCAAAAATTTCTTCCTGAAAAGATAAAATATCGGGCATAAATGAATATATTTGCAAACTGAAAACCAAAATGGAAACATTGTGCTGATGAAAGTTCAAAGTGGCTTCATTGATATAATGGTGTGATATTCATCACTGGATAGTATGCAATCACATCATTTCTTGTGTGACAGGTTCTTGTTTTCACCACTCGTTTTAGGTGCTTAAAGCGAGGAAGGATTGTTGTGGGGGAAAAATGATGGCTGAATGAGTTGGTATGTAGTTTATAGGGGAAAACCTCAGAAAGATCTCTTGACACACAACCTCGACGAAGCTGGAGTTACTTATTTTGTTCCTATTCAAGTTACCGAACGTTTGGTCGGTGATAGAATGGAGGAATTTAAGGAAATATTGATAAGCAACATCATTTTCATTAAAACCGAAAACAGCATTTACAATGTTATTACAGCCGTCGATGGACTGCGTTATCCGTTAATTGATGTTCTCACTAAGCGGCCGGCCATTGTGTCAGACAGGGAAATGGACCAGTTCCAAAAGGTGTTGCAAGTGCGTAGTGCTCATGCTCAATTTCTTGCAGATCCGTTTTCGAAGTTTGCCAATCATCCTAAGGTGAGGGTGAAGGCTGGCATGTTTGAAGGTCTTGAAGGACATGTTGTTCGTATTCGCAAAAATCGGCAGATAGTTATTTCTTTGAGTGACATTGCCATTGCTGTTTCAGGTATTCATTACACATTACTGGAAATAATTGAATAAACAAGATAATCGTTATGAAAAAAACAATCGTTCTGTTTTTTAGCTTATTGATGTCAGCCTTATCCTTTGCACAGATGACCGATAGTCAGGTCATTACGTATGTCAAAGAACGAAGTGCCGCTGGCGATAGCCAAAGTCAGATAGCTAAAAACTTATTGTCGAGGGGCGTAACCCAGCAACAGGTCGAACGAATCCGGAGTAAGTATAATAATGCGACCTCCGTCAATGCAATGCAAAACGCTGATGATATTGATCGTGGTAGGGTGAATAATGGCGAAATTCGTGAGTCGGCTCATCCCGATGTGTTTTCTACAATCAGTTTGCGGGATGCGAATCAAGATCGTTCTGAATCTTCCAATCGTAAGCAAATATTCGGTCACGACATTTTTCGTGCGGATGCTTTGAGCTTTGCACCAAGCATGAACATCCCCACCCCTGCCAATTATGTTCTGGGTCCTGGCGATGAAGTCATACTCGACATTTATGGGGCTTCACAGCTCAGCAATAGTCTCAAGATTTCGCCCGATGGCGCTATCGTCATCCCAGGCGATGGACCAGTGGCCATTGCCGGACTGACGGCTTCGCAGGCGCAGGCCAAAGTCATGAATAGCATAGGAGGTCATTACGAGGACTCCACAATTCGTCTTACCGTCGGACAGACACGCACTGTAGTAGTCAATGTGATGGGCGAAGTGGTTACTCCGGGAACCTACACCATTTCAGCTTTTGCTACCGTATTCAATGCACTTTATCTTTCTGGAGGAGTCAATGACATTGGAACGCTGCGCGACATTCAAGTGAGCCGAAACGGGCAAATCATTTCACACATCGATATTTACGACTTCATTCTCAATGGCAAGATGCCAGGCAATGTCATGCTGGCCGACAACGATGTCATCATCGTTGGCCCTTACAAGAATCTGGTGCAGGTCGAAGGCAAGGTGAAGCGTCCGATGTACTATGAGTTGGAGAACGATGAATCGTTACAGTCGTTGTTGCAATATGCAGGAGGTTTCACGGGCGATGCTTTTCAAGACAAGATTCGTGTGGAGCGCAAAACTCTGGATGGCCTGACCGTGCACAATGTGGAACGCGCCAATTTCAGTGCTTTCCACCCCCTCGATGGCGATGTGGCTGTTGTCGAAAACATCATCGAGCGCTATCGCAACACCGTCACTATCCAGGGAGCCGTGTTCCGTCCTGGCAAGTACAAGTTAGGGACCGATGTCACCAGTGTGCGCACGTTGGTTGAGCAGGCAGGAGGTCTGCTCGAAAAAGCCATTACATCTCGTGCGGTTCTTCATCGTATGAAACCTGATCGTACTATCGAGGCACAATCCATTCCTCTTCGTGAAATCGTGGATGGGGCGCACCCCGATATGTCATTGCTTAATGAAGATGTACTTATCGTCGCATCTACGGAGGTTCGCGACAGTTTGCAGCAAGTGAGCATTCTGGGTGAGGTGTTCCGTCCAGGCGATTATCCCTATACGGCCAATGCCACCATTGAGGATCTCATTATCGAGGCTGGCGGATTGCGTGAGTCGGCCTCATTGACGAATGTGGAGGTGGCACGTCGCATCACATCTGCGGCAGACAATGCCGATGGACTGCTTATGTCACAAGTGTTTTCTTTCTCACTCCATGAAGGACTCTCCATGTCGGATGCTACCAATTTCCGTCTGGAACCTTACGATATCATTACCATTCATCGTTCTCCCAATTACATTGTGCAACGCATGGTGTCTATTACAGGTGAAGTGAATTATGCAGGCTCCTATGCTATCACGGGAAAGGAAGAACGTTTGACCGACATCTTGAAACGTGCTGGAGGTCCAACGAAGAATGCTTATATTGATGGCATACAGTTTATTCGTAAAATGTCGGAGAAAGAGCTGGACATACAGCGTATGAAATTGGAGACAGCGCAAACTGAGGCAGACTCTTTACGCATTATGGAGGAACTTGAAAGAACCACTTATCGGGTGGGTGTTGACATACAGCGGGCTTTGGCCAATCCAGGAGGGGTAAGCGATATCGTTATTCAAGAGGGAGACGAAATTTACATTCCTCGATTTAACAATACAGTTAAAATTTCGGGCGAGGTGCTTCATCCCAATACTGTGGCTTATAGAGAAGGGATGAATTTCAACTACTACATCAATCAGGCTGGGGGGGTAAACAAGACTGGTCGCAAGCGTGGTGCCTATATTGTCTATGCCAACGGGCAGGTTGGTAAATCGGGCAAAGGAGCCGTACTGTCAGGTTGTGAGATTGTGGTGCCTGTGAAAGAGAAGAAAGAAATCAATCCGCAAACCACTTCCATGTGGCTGGGTATGGGTAGCACTCTTGCCAGTATCGCAGCGGTAATAGCCACTATTCTACGAAAATGATTAGCTATGAAACAACAGGATTTTTACGAAGAAGAGTTCGACGATGAGATCAGCATTGATTTCGTCCAACTTTTTCGCGAACTTTATGCCAAGCGTCGTGTTTTTATAAAGGTGTGGATTGTCACCTTTGTGGTGGCAAGCATTATCATTCTGCCTGTTCCCCCCACTTATACGTCCACCGTATCTCTTGCTCCAGAGCTGTCGTCCGGCTCCAGTACAGCCAGCTCCCTGAGCAGTCTTGCTGGTAGTTTAGGAGTGAGTTTGGGCGGTTCGAGGAACGCCGATGCGTTCTATCCCACCATATATCCTCAGGTGGTAGGTTCAAAATCGTTTGCTGTCGGCTTGCTCGACATTCCTGTAGAGACCATCGATAGCAGCGTGAAAACCGATCTCACCACCTATCTGCGCGACCATCAACAGACTCCCTACTACCTTTATCCCATGCAATGGATAGGAAGTTTCATGGCTTTATTTAAAAAGGGAGACAACGATGTGTCAGAAGAGGAAAGTGAAATTGACCCCAAACATCTTTCTGCAAGTGAAAACGCCTTGGTGCAGGCAGTAACAGGGAAAATCAAATGCGATGTTGACAAGAAAACCTTTGTGGTTACTATCACAGTCACTGACCAGGATCCCCTCGTTTGTGCAAGTTTGGCAGACTCTGTGCGTACGCATTTGCAACAGTTCATCATAGACTACCGCACCAATAAGGCGCGTACCGATGCCGAATACTATGAACGGTTGACTCGCGAGGCAAATGGGAAATATCAACAGGCGCTTGCCGACTATGCTGCCTTTACGGATGCTCATAGCAAAATTGTGTTACAGCAATTTAAAGCCAAGCAAAATCAGTACGAGAATGCTGTGCAGATAGCACTCACAGCATACAATAATTTCAATGCAAGCTACCAGATGGCATTGGCAAAAGTGCAAGAGCGCAAACCCTCCTTTACGGTTATCGATGTGGCAAGCGTCCCGAATCAGGCTACAGGTCCCAAGCGAAAACTGTTTGTGCTTGCCATGTTGTTCCTTGCCACTTTGGTCACGATGGGCTATGTGCTCCGTTCTCATTTCCTGGGCAATTCGCCAAAATGATGCCATTTGCTGGCAGATACTTTGTCGCTTACCGTTTGTACGACTTGGAAGATAGGGCGTTAAGTAACGTGTAAGAAATAACTTACAACATTTTTACCTGTGGAATGCTTGCATACCGACAGACACACGGTGAGAGCTGTAAAGGTCGCCAGACCTGATTATTGGATTTTCCTTGATGTTCGTCGCTTGGCTTTGGTAATGTCGGATTTACGTACCTTGAAATAGCCGAATGAGGATTTCTGACCATTGTTCAAGTCGTTAACTTAACAGCCTAGGTGTTAAGTGATGAAAAAAAATAACTTGGCACAAAATGTTTGATAGCCTGGTACGCCTTTCCCTTATCTTGTTGGCTATTTTGAAGTTGTTCATCAGTCACATAGCCCGCTATGCTCCTTCGTCTCAACTTCAGAATATCTCAACATCCTAAGGCAAAATCGTACCAACTTATTATTTAACCATCACTAAGTTGAGCATTATGATTATATGCCGAAGTCATTGATGGGTTAAGTAGCACTTTGCGCTGGGTGATGGGTTGCGAGTTAAAGGATTTAGGTTAAAGATGGAAAAATCGCTTAAATCGGACTATTTTGGCGGTTGCAACCACTAAAATTAAAGTAATTTTGTCGGTTTTGTGAGTTATTTACCCAAAAGGAACAAGAAATTCTCTAAAAAAAAAGTAACTTTACACCGCATTTAAAGTCCGTATCTACTTATTTTTTTTCGAAATGATTCAACGTAGTTTATCCACAGTCATTGAAGAAGAATTCAATAGGGGAAAAGTTATTGTGATTTTAGGACCACGACAAGTGGGCAAAACCACTCTTTTTTCTCAGCTCAAGATGCCTGGAAAGAAAATCCTTCGTCTCGATTGTGACAACTATGATGATAGGCAACTTCTGGAGGATAAGACAAAAACAGAACTTTCACAACTCATGATGGGGATAGATGGACTACTCATTGACGAAGCACAGCGGGTACGCAATATTGGGTTGACATTAAAAATGTTGGGTGACCTCAAACTGAATATTCCTATCTTGGCTACGGGTTCTTCGTCATTAGAACTTGCAAACGACATCAACGAACCTGCTACAGGACGCTTACTAACGCACCATCTCTACCCATTCTCAATAAGAGAAGTCGGAAACGAATATGGCGAACGCGAAGAACATCGGCTTTTACGTCAACGTATGGTGTATGGGCTTTATCCAGAAATTGTGACAACGCCAGCCTTTGCACAACAAACTCTCTTGACACTGACAGAAAGTTACCTTTTCAAAGATATTCTCACCTATAAAGGTCTCCACAAACCGGATATGCTCCGCAAACTTGTTATTGCCTTAGCCCTGCAAGTGGGAAGCGAGGTTTCTTTCAATGAACTCAGCAACCTATTAGGCATTGATAAGGAAACTGTAGAGAATTACATCAATCTTTTGGAGAAATGCTTTATCGTTTTCCGCATTGACTCATATAATAGAAACTTAAGAAATGAATTGAAAAAGGGTAAGAAAATATATTTCTATGACAACGGCATACGTAATGCAATAATTTCGAATTTTGCACCCCTTGAAATGAGAAATGACGCAGGCGCATTGTGGGAGAATCTTATGATTTCTGAACGAAAGAAAAGAAACGAATACCGTATGGACTATTCCCAACTCTATTTTTGGAGAACACAACAACAGAAAGAAATAGATCTCTTGGAATGGAAAGATGGAAATCTCTCTGCTTTCGAATTCAAATGGAACACGCAAAAGGCTAAGGTAAAATGTCCCGAGAGTTTCTGTCAGGCTTATCCTGGAGCCACTTACCAAGTCATCACACCAGACAACATGGAAGAGTTTATTTGACGATGACTACGAGGTGGAAGACGAAAGCAGGTCCCAAGCGAAAACTGTTTGTCCTTGCCATGTTGCTCCTTGCCACTTTGGTCACGATGGGCTATGTGCTCCGTTCTCATTTCCTAGGCAATTCATCCAAATGATGCCATTTGCTGGCAGATACTTTGTCGCTTACCGTTTGTGCAATTTCAATCATGCGAAACTTCTCCAATCTTCTTTTTCGTTTTCGCCAGTTTGGCGGATTCTGTTTGTTTCGTGAATATGTGCGGATGGGGTTGTTTTGGCCTGTCGTTAAGGAATTTTGTTCATGTGTGCTTGGACGACATTCGTTCAAGTCCATCTATCCAGTCATAGGCAAGGTGGTTGTGCCGATGTTGCGAAGCAGGTATCATCTTGCTATGTTGGAGTGCTATGGCAAGTGCCATCGGCAAATATCAGCAGGAGAAATCAAACAAGCGAAGAGCAATATCATCTGGTTTTGTTGGCTTCAGGGAAAAGAATCTTTTCCTCCGATAGTTCGGGCATGTTATCATGCCATTGTCCGAAATCTGGGTGAAAAGGAAGTTCGGGTGATAGATGGGCTGAATTATCGTGATTATATTGGCCTTCCGCTCCATATTGAGCGGAAATGGCAAGCAGGCCGAATACCTCCTGCCATGTTCTCCGACATTATCAGGTTGGAGCTTCTGATAAAGTATGGGGGTACATGGATCGACTCAACGGTTCTCGTCACCAACCAAATTCCCGAGGAATATTTGAATGCCAATCTTTTCATGCCGCAATATACGAAGCAGGGAGGTGCTGATTCTTTGGATATTTCGAATTGGTTTATCTCTGCATC
This sequence comes from Bacteroides sp. UBA1773, assembly GCA_002315285.1. GTDB lineage: Bacteria > Bacteroidota > Bacteroidia > Bacteroidales > Bacteroidaceae > DCGR01. Next base: position 44,758 of record DCGR01000061.1, read on the forward strand.
TTCCAACAACGAAGTCCTGCTGGTAATCCGTGACCTGATAGCTGCTTATTGGAGGGATTACGATTGCGTAGTATGGTATTATGTTTTTCATCTGTTTTTCAAGATGGCATCTAAGCAATTCCCAGAATCATTGTCCGATATGCCCTACGCATATAGTCCCGATAGTTTGTGCTTGTTGCACCATTGGGCAGAATCTTTCAATGAGGAGAAGTGGCATAGGGTGTCTCAGTGTGTTCCCTTTCATAAATTGAGTTGCAGGCCGTCAAAAGAAGTGGTCGAAGATCAGGGCAATTATTACAATGCCATTTTGAACGAATATTCTTGAAAAAGATGATACATATACATCTATATCCGTTACGTAATAAGCTGGAATTTTGTATCTGTAAATTTTTGCGATTGAAAAGCGGGGAGACACCAGTATTTTTTTTAAACGGAACCAGTACTTTCCCAAAACGGAACCAGTATTTTAAAGCAAATGAAGCCAGTATTTTTTGACGCGATTCTATGTGCTTCGTTCACATTTCTTCAGTAATTCTTCAAAATGATGTATTTGTGCCAAGTTATCTTTTAATCATCACTCAGGTGGTGGGTGGTGGGTTTAGATGCCTTTTTATATAAATTACGCGAAAAAAACATTTTCATTCAAACGGATATGTAATTGTTAATTGCAGTATTACATAATTTTATAGAAAATACCCATCACCCCCACCACCCAAGTAAGTGGATGGACTCTGTGAAAAGCCGGAGCGTGCAGAAATTACAGAGAAACAATCCTCCTGTCTTTTTACAGCCCAGTACTTGTCCCACGAGAGACCTGTAAAAAAATATTTGAGGCCTCTCGTGGAACAAGTACTGGCCACAAAAAATAGCTAAAGAGCTCTTCGTGTTGACCTGAGTTTGTGAAGGTCAATTTAAGGAAGGAGTTGTACGATATTTCGAGTACAAATGCACAATTTCTTTATGGAACGACAAATATTACGCAAACAAATTAATCCGGTTGGCTTTAGCGTTCCGCAGGAATTAGTACAACATTTGGTTTCAGTAATTGTTCCCATTTATAATGATGCAGGGCATTTGGATGAATGTGTCAATTCTATCATTTCTCAGACATGGAGTAATTTGGAAATCATCTTGGTTGATGATGGTTCAACCGATGATAGCTATCTCAAATGTCTTGAATGGGCCAAGCGTGATTCACGGATTCATATATCGAAGAAGGAAAATGGCGGTGCGGCTTCAGCAAGGAATGTCGGGTTAAAAATGGCCACTGGAGATCTTCTATGTTTTGTTGACAGTGATGATTTCATTGATGCGGCAATGATTGCCGAAATGATTCATATTTTGAATGACAGTCCTGGATGCGGGTTGGTCATTTCAAGAGTATTCTGCTATACAGATGGTGTCGGAGACGAATTATTGGATTATTTTCCATATAACCGCGTGTACGACGGTAAGTACATCCCAGAAGAGCAATACTTAAGGGATATCCTTTCATGGAAGATTGAAAACTTTGCTTGTAGTAAGCTTATCAGAAAGGAATATTCACGCAATGGATTTTCTGAAGGCAGGAGCAACGAGGATTTTATGTACATATTTCAGAATGCGATGAGCAATCACCTTTCTGACAGCGGATTTCCATTGGTTGGCGTGGCTGAAAATTCATATTATCATTATAGGCTGCACGAATCAAAGTTCCCGAATCTTCAATTCGATATAATATTTCACAAGAAAGAGGTCTATGACTTTTGCAAGCAAGTGGAAGGCGATTTCCAACTCTTGGCATTACAATCATATTTTGATAGTTGCTTTGCTTTTTTTAGGCACATTTTTTTGGAAAGATATGGAGCCGATATGAAAGAAATTAAAATTGTTTACTCGCAATTTATAAATACAGATTTCTCTCCATTAATTATCAAATCTAGGAAATTTAAATCTATCTGCTTCATTAACAAATATCTGTGCGGTGCCTGGATAGTTTTTGTGATAGTCAAGAAGATTTTTGCCAAAGTCTGTAACGCGTAACTTGAATTAGAACCGCTGAGTTCACCTGAAAAAGTGATATTTTGTTATTCTCACCCTTTCCAGAAACACCTGTATGCCATGTGTTTTATGGGAAAATACTTTTTCAAGTGGACTCATCTGCTTGAATTTATTGAACGAAAAAATGGTAATAGGTCTTTTATCAGAAACAAATCCTTTCCATGACAGGAAAATTTGGAGCGGGACAATTTATAATATTCGAGAGGGTCTTGAACATGCTGGGCATAGGGTAGTTTGGATATCAACATCTAAATATTCCTTGTTTTGTCGATTATTTGGCTTTGTTTTACGAGCATTTTTTAGGAAGAAGTTAGTCTTGCCATCTAATACATCATTTGTTTGTTGGCTTAAAGCCAAAAGCATTGACAAGCGTATGATTGAAAAAAGTGACCTCTTGTTCTTTCCTGGTGATATACATATTGCAAATTTTTTTAAAACCAGTAAACCTGTCCTATATTATGGTGATGCAAATTTTTGCGATTTGGTGGACTATTATTGGTTTAATCTCCCGAAGTGGAACATCAAGGAGGGTAACAAATGTGAAATCAAAGGTATAAAACGTAGTGACATTGTCATGAAATCGTCTGACTGGGCACGTCGTGGTGCAATAACACATTATGGTGCGTCGAAAGAACGAACTTATGTATTGGAATTTGGAGCCAATATTGACGATGAGGACATTTCGGTGGCTCAACCATATAGCAGTGGCACACTTCGAATACTATTCAGTGGGGTGGATTGGGAACGGAAGGGGGGCGACATAGCGGTGGAAGCGGTCAGAATGCTCAATGAAAGAGGAATAATGTGCAGTTTAACCATTGTTGGACCTTGTTGCTTGCCGCGTGAAATAACATCGTTACCCTTCGTCGATTTTGTTGGCTATTTAAACAAAAATACGGAGAAAGATTATCAGCTTTATTTGAATATCTGGCAATCCACGCATCTTTTTTTGTTACCAACCAAAGCAGAATGTGCAGGAATAGTGTTTTGTGAAGCTTCAGGATTTGGTGTCCCAGTTGTGACTTACGATACAGGTGGCGTAGGAAATTATGTGGTTGACGGAGTAAATGGATATAAACTACCGCTGTTAAGTGACGCAATAGCATTTGCTGATAGAATTCAATCCATGATTATTAATAAAGAGTTTCCAATTTTAGGTAAAGGCGGCAGACAACTATATCAGACAAAATTGAATTGGAAAACGTGGGGAGAACGGTTTAATAAGATTATCGAATCCTCCAATTTGTTCCCATGTAATGAATGAAAACTTATAATACTCCCCGATTTTCAGACAACCGCATGATACGAAATTGAAAAAAAAGTAGTACCTTTGCGGCAGAATCAAAAATCATCATGGGAAAAATGAGTAAATTCACTGCTGCCTT
>DCGR01000060.1 GCA_002315285.1 Bacteroides sp. UBA1773
GCATGGTTGTATATGGGATTTTCGGTTGTCAGTCAAACAAATGGTGCGTTTTTCGTAGTCTTTCGGAACCATCGAAGCCCCACCATCGCCCTCAGGATCGTAAAGAGGAAAATCCTCGTTCGTTTGGCTGGTAAATGTTGTCAATAGTATCAAAAACAGATTTTTAGTCGCTTTGCTTTTCGGGCCAGTTGACCAAATACAATGTTGATGTGGCACGTGTGAAAGCCGTGTAGAGCCAACGGAAGTAATCGGCAGAGAGCATTTCGTCAGTCATATAACCTTGGTCCACGAACACATTTTCCCATTGTCCACCTTGCGCTTTGTGACACGTTACAGCATACCCATACTTCACTTGCAACGCATTATAATAGGGGTCTGATTTTAACTTTTTCATTTTGTCGCGATGATTGGTGATCTCGGGATAATCATTTAATATGTATTGGAAAAGCAACTGACTCATCTGGCTTGGCAATGCAGGAGCATCGCTCTGGAGCGTGTCGAGCAGGAGGGTCATTTCCAACTCGCGGTCGTCGTGGTCGGGGAATTGCAGGGTGACATCGGCAAAACGGAAGCCATAGAGCTCGCGTTCATGGCGTACGCGCCGAACCAGTGCCACATCGCCGTTGGCTATGAAATCGGTGTTCTTATTGCTTTCTGTCCAATAATAATTGTTCTTGGCGACCATGAGCATATCGCCTGATTCCAACAGCTCTTCGCGATAAAGAATGCGGTTGCGGATGCCATTGTTATAAAGCAGCGTCCTTTTGTTTGACCTGCAAACCACGATGCAGTTGTCGATGCCTGCTTTGTCGTAACAGCTGGAAATGGTTTCGATGAGTTCCGTACCGTGAACCACCTGGATGTCGGCAAATTCGGAAAGATGGATGATGGGAAGGGAGTCACATTGTCCGTGGGTCAGATATTGGCGGAGCAAGGTGGCATTCCAAAGGATGCCCGATTGCTGGCTCTGACGCACTACCTCGGAAAGGATGGAACCGATGACATCCAAACCATAACCCTCCATGACGGCAGCATCGAGTGCTGGACTTTTTTGCTCGCCTACTGGAGGCAATTGGGCATCATCGCCTACGAGTATGAGGCGACAATGCTGACCTCCATATACATAGTGTATAAGGTCGTCGAGGAGTCGCCCGGTGCCAAACATTGCGCCTGAAAGTCCCTCGTTGGCTATCATGGAAGCTTCATCGACAATGAATAGGGTGTCATGGCAGAGGTTGTCGTTGAGAAGGAAATTGTCGTTCTCGTTCGAGAATGTCTTCTGACGGTAAATCTTCTTATGGATTGTATAGGCCGGATGATTGGCGTAATGGCTGAACACTTTGGCCGCCCTTCCGGTTGGAGCCAATAGCAGGCATTTGCGGTCGCATTGTCGTAAGGTTTTTACAAAAGCTCCTAAGAGTGTCGTCTTTCCTGTACCAGCATATCCGCGCAGGATGAATAAACTGTCGGCCGATGCAGAAAATAAGAAATCTGTCAGAGCCTGGATAGCTTGTTCTTGCTCAAAAGTGGGGGGGAAATGGAAATTTTGCTTGAATAGTTGCGTAAAATAATCCTTTATCATGCTTTTTTTTGAAAAAATTCCTCAAACTTTATGCTATTCGATTTATTTGTTATATTTTTGCGAGGCGAATATAAATAAAAAAAACAAATAATTATCATGAAATCGTTATTTAATTGTATTTTGGTTGTTTGCGTCATAGGCTTGATCTATGTATGCTACGGAAGTATTGTGGGTCCTATCAATTTTGAAAATGAGCAGGATTTGCGCGAAAAGGCAATAATCGCCCGTCTGATTGACATTCGTAAAGCCCAAACCGAGTTCCGTAACCTCAATGGCGCATATACGGCAAGTTTTGACACACTGATTGACTTCGTGAAGAATGGTAAACTGCCTTTCGTAATGAAGGAAGGTTCGCTGACCGACACCCAGCTCGAGAATGGCATGACAGAGAAGAAGGCCATCAAGATGATTGAGAAGGCCAAGCAGACTGGCAACTGGAGTGAGGTGAAGAAGAATGGTCTGGAGAAATTCCGTCGTGATACCATGTGGGTGGCTGTTGCTGACACTATCTTCGAGAAGGGTTTCAATGCCGATTCGTTACGTTTCGTGCCTTTTGGTGGCAATGCCCAGTTCGAAATGGCTACCCGTAGCGATACGACCAAGTCGGGTGCTCCGTTGCGCTTGTTCCAGGCTCAGACTCCTTACGACACTTACCTGGGCGACCTCAATCACCAGTTGTTGGTGAACCTGAAGGATTTGAGGACCAAATTGGGCAAATACTGTGGTCTGCGTGTTGGTGACATCGAACAGCCAAACAACAATGCAGGTAACTGGGAATAATGCTCAGTTGAGCAAAAACGTATTATCCATCCACTTCAGTGTGGATGGATTTTCTTTTTCTACCGATAGGGTAACAAAATTTCCCATTGATCCGGCTTGTACAATTCCGGCCAATATCAATCGGATGTTGGAAACAAATCCGGAGCTTCTGTCTTTTGCTGGTAAAAGGACAAACATCATTGTTGACACTCCTCATTTCACGTTTGTGCCTTTTGAACTTTATGAGGACGAACAGTTGGATGCCTTCTTCCAACTCAACTATCCCACTGTCGAAAATGAGGAGGTACTGTGCAATGTCCTTGACAGGACGAATGTGGCCTTGGTTTTTGGGGTTAACCGCGAAGTGCTGTCTTTGCTGGGTCAATCTTTTCCGAATGCCCGTATTCTTTCTGCCTTAAGTCCTATGACGGAATGGCTCATAGGCGAGAGCAACAAGTCCGATTCTACAAGAATGAGCGTACTGATTCATGCCGACAGCATGGATGTATTCGTGTGCTCGAAGGGGAAACTGCTGTTTGTGAACAGCTTCATTTGCAACAACAACAACGACCGTTGCTACTTCGCGTTGCAAGTGTGGCAGTCGTTACAACTCGATGAGGAGAAGGACAGTATGGAACTCTATGTGAGTGCGAATGTTGATGTGCTACCTACTGAGCAATTGCGACGCTTTGTGCGCCAAGTGAATGTCACGAAAGAAATAAGCGGGATGACTTTCCCTCTCAAGACCTTATATTTATGCGAATAATCAGCGGCATCTACAAACATCGCCGATTCGATGTTCCCCGCACATTCAAGGCGCGTCCGACCACCGACTTTGCAAAGGAAAACTTGTTTAATGTGCTCAACAACTACATTGATTTTGAGGAAGGTCCAGTGGCTCTCGATTTGTTTGCTGGCACGGGAAGCATCAGCCTCGAACTGCTTTCACGAGGATGTCGGCGAGTAATCAGTGTGGAGAAAGACCCACAACACTGGGCTTTCATCCAGAAAGTCGTCAGCGAGCTGAAGGCCAGCCAATGCCTGCCCATCAAGGGCGATGTGTTCCGCTACATGAGTCGTTGTCGTGAATCATTCGATTTCATCTTTGCCGATCCTCCCTACGCCCTGCCCGAATTGGTACAGTTGCCCGATTTGGTGTTTCAGTACAACATGCTGAATGAGAGTGGACTGTTTGTGCTGGAACATGGCAAAGACCACAACTTCAGCGAACATCCCCATTTCGTGGAACAGCGCATCTACGGTAGCGTGAACTTTTCATTTTTCACTCCGAATGTCTGGCAGGATAGCTGAAATGCTTTTCCGTATATGATAGTGTCCACTTGTTGGCACTCAAACAGGAAAATGCCGAACCACTATCGAATTTGATGGTAGTTCGGCATTGACGATAAGTGGGTAATGTTTATCTTACGGGCTCAATGGTGATGTCACGGTACTCAATGGCGTGACACTCGCTTTGCAGCTGGATGCGTCCTGCGGCAGGGTCGAGATCGAACAACTGGAGCACTGTCGTGCCGTTGAGGATGTATTCGGCGGTGTTGCCCTTGCACACCAGCTCAAGAGTGTTCCATTCGCCGTAGGGTTTCTCAGGTGCTACGGTAGGTTGCGACTCCAGATCTTTCCATGTGCCGTCGTACATGAGATTATCGACACGTCCGGATGCCTCCAACGCCCGGACTTGTGCCTTCGAAGCATCGGGTTCCCAGCGCCCATTGGCATCCACATTGGCCTTGGCATGAAGCATGGTGGGATATTCCTTGGGGTTGCCCACCACAATCAGGTCGCAACAACGACCTTGGATGATGTTGCACTCGAACGACAAATGCCAGATGCCGCCATAAAGGCCTTCCGGACCTACACAGTGGAAGAGCAATCCGCTATCGGCTGTCTTGCCCACCCGATCGGCAAATGCCTCACCAACGAAACGGAATTGCATGGTGAGGTGATAATCCTTATAAGCCTGCTTGGTGGAACAGCCACCGTAACCTTGTCCGGTGATGTGCATGGCACCATCTACGACGGTAAACAACTCGTTGGCTGGTTTGGCAAAACTATCCGGACGTACCCACAAGTCCCAACCATCGTAGTTCTGTCCATTGAACAGGGCAATCTTTCCGGCAGGTGCTATCGGGTCGGGATCATCAGGAAAGTACTTCGGGTCGGCTGTCTGGCCACAACCCACCAGCAATGTGCTGGCGCAAATGATGGAGAACAATGAGGCTTTCATACGATTCAATAAATTTCGATGTTCTGGATAAGCGGACATGCTGCACTGTCGGTAATGTTGATGCGGATCTGCTGTGTGGTTGTTTCGGGGAAACAGAGGATGCGTTTGTAGCCAATGGTAGTTCCCTCGGCCAATTGCTTCCATGTGCCCTCGACCAATGCTTCCACGGTGAATGCCTTCACACGCTGTCCGAGACGGATATGCTCTTGTAGCAGTACCTTGTTGATTGTTGTGGCTTCTTTCAAGGTGACTGTCAGTGAACCAGTGGTGACATCATCGGGAGTTGCCCAGTAGGTCGTCTTGTCGCCATCGAAGGCTTTTTCTGCCTCATATCCGGCGCCACGTACTGGCGATGCTTCGTAGGTGGCTTCTGGAGCAAGGTTTTTGGCGAAGGCCTTCCGACGAGCCTCAGCAAAATCCTTCAGGCGTTCCACATCAATCTCGTTGATGAGTCCGTGAGTGTCAACGGGCACATTCAGGATGAGGTTGCCGTTGCGTCCTACGGAAGTATAGTAGATTTCCATGAGCTTATCGACCGATTTCACCAATGAGTCTTCCTTGGTGTGGTAGAACCATCCCGGACGGATGCTTACATCCACCTCGCCTGGAATCCAGGCATTGCCATTGGGAAGTCCATGTTCCAACACTTCCTTCTTGGCCACACCTGGGTGGAATTCGCCTTTGTTGATTTTGCTCCAGTTGGTCTCACCGATATATCCGCGTTCGTTGCCGCACCAGCGTATCTCCGGACCACCATCGCTGAACATCACGATGTTTGGTTGAAGTTGGCGAGCCAACGCCCATGTGTTTTCCCAATCGTAATAGGTAGTGGCATCAATCTTGCGTTTTTCCCAAGCACCTCCGTAGTAGCCATCGCCACCATTGGCGCCATCGAACCACATCTCGAAGATGTCGCCATAGTTGGACAAGAGTTCTGTCAGTTGGTTGCGGAAATACGTGATGTACTCTGGAGAGCCATACTGGGCATGGTTGCGGTCCCACGGCGAGAGATACACGCCAAAGCGGAGTCCTGCTTCACGACAAGCCTCTGAGAGTTCCTTGATGATGTCTCCCTTCCCGTCTTTCCAAGGTGAGTTCTTGACAGAGTATTCCGTGTAGGCAGAAGGCCACAGACAAAAGCCGCAGTGGTGTTTGGCGGTGATCATGATGCCTTTCATGCCAGCATCCTTACAGGTTTTCACCCATTGGCGCACATCGAGTCTATCTGGATTGAATGCCGACACAGGCGTACCTCCGTCTCCCCATTCCTGGTCGGTGAAGGTGTTCATTGAGAAATGGATGAAAGCATAGTACTCTAATTCGTGCCATGCCAATTGTTGCTCACTGGGCACTGCTCCGTATGGCTCCGGTGCAGAAACAGGTTTGCATGCTGCCATCATCATCATGGCAATGAGCAGCATAGGTAATGAATGTCTAATCATAACTTTGATATTGGAAGTTGATTTTTTTACTGTATTGATTGATACACAGTACAATGTAGTGCTATTCTCCCATGAGGTCGAGGGCAAGGCTCGAAGGAGGAATTGCCTCATCGGCGCATCCCCACTGCTTGTTGGGTGTTCGCCCCATGGTGAATTCGAGTGTTCCGCCTTGCATGAGTTCTTCGTGGGTGAACCATGTCTTTTCCAAGGCAGTCCCATTCAGTTCCGCACTTTGTATGTACTTGTTCTCCTCCGAGTAACCTTTGGCATCGATCGTGAATGTCTTTCCCGAGGGAAGGACAATGTCGATGTGTTCGAAGAAGGGACTACCGATGGCATAAACAGGTAATCCAGGTGTGACGGGGAAGAATCCCATCATCGAAAACACCAGGAAAGCCGACATGCCGCCACCATCCTCATCGCCAGGCATTCCGAGGAATCCATCGTTGAAGTAGCAGTCGATGACCTGGTGGATGCGTTTCTGGGTCTTCCAAGGCGCACCCACATAATCATAAAGGTAGGGGATGTGGAAACTGGGTTCGTTGCCTATGCTGTATTGTCCTATCATGCCGGTATTATCAGGGAGTTTGTAGTAGAACTGAAACTTGGAAGTGCCCAGAGGAATGTGGTACAGTTCATCGAGCTTGGCTTCCATTTGTTTCTTGCCACCCATCAGTGCGGCAAGTCCCGCTATGTCGTGCTTCACATCCCAAGTAAAGGTATAGGCATTGTTTTCGGTGTAATAGGGACGTGCCATGTAGCGTGGGTCAACACCTTCAATCCAGTTTCCATCCTTGTCCTTTGGCCAAAGAAGCTTGGTGGCAGGGTTATAGACATTCTTGTAGTTCGCAGCCTTGCGTAGGAAAAGTGTCTCATCAGCGTTCTTCCCCAATCGGTGGGCCACTTGGGCAATGGCCCAGTCGGAATAGCTGTTGGCGGTGGTGATGGAAACGGCCTGACGCTTTTCCCAATAGTCGGACACGCGCTCACAAGTCTCCTCCTCGCCTGGATGTAATGCAGGCATATAGCCATGTTCATGATAGAAATCGTCGAGTTCGCATTTGGGACCATCGCGCCAAGGCAACATCGTACATTCGAGGGAATTTTTCCGAATGCCTTCATAGCCGGTTGCGATGTCGAAATCCAGTCCCTTGTTCATGCAGTCGGCCATCCAGACTGCCACATAGTTTCCTGTCATGGCAGGCCATGCACCGCTGATGATGGCAAACGATGGCATTTCACCGGCTTGTTTGAACATTTCAACGTAGGAATTCAATCGGTGCTCCTCCATTGCCGGACTCAGTATGGTTTCCAATGGTTCCAAGGCGATGTGTGTGTCCCAAATCCAGTTGTCGGTGTAGAATGGTTGGTCGGTCTTGTGGACCTGATGGTCGAAGGCACTGTAGTATTGGCCGTACTCATTAATGTCAACCATCCGTTCGGAACAGCGATAGAAAGCAGTGTAGAACACCCTTTTGTGCGCTTCTGTTCCTCCGCTCACATTGATTCTATTCAGACGATCGTCCCATACCTTTCGACCAGATTGGCATACTTGTTGGAAATCGAAATCGGGTATTTCATGTTGCAGGTTATGTTTTGCCTGCTCAATGCTTATGTAGCTGATGCCATACTTGATTCTCATCGACTTCACATCCTTGCCTGCTGAGATCAAGAGACAACGATGGTCGTTGGGAGCGGGATTCTGTGGATTGGACAAAGGTGTATCGCTCACGATATAGGTGTAGGCTTTCATTCCGCTGAATGTAGCCTCGCCAGTCAGTGTGTAGTCATCTACGAGTTGGAACTCACTGCTTTCATTGAGGTTACGCAGACGCAACTGACGATCGCCCTCGGCATTATAATCCACCTTGACAATGCCGCTTTTCCCCTCTGGTGCAAAGGAAAGCGTACAACCTTGCAAGTCAACGCTGTAATAGTATGGTTTGCAAATTTCATGATCGGATTCCTGCTTGTAGGTCCAGACATCCTCAACATTGCCTACGATGGGCAGGAAACCAAATACGTATTGTTGCCGATGCGAGGTGAGGGTCAGTGGAAAATCGGCGATGTGGTCGTCGGTCAGATCTGTTCTGGATGGATCCCATCGTACTACCTGAAAAGGCAAGTGTACCGTTGTTCGGGTAGGGACAAGTAGCATACTGATGCTGCCAATGGTAGGATCGACGTAGTCGAGATTGGAACATGTCTGTTTACAGGAGGTAAAGACGAGTAAGGCTGCTCCTAATATGAAGATGATATGACGTTTCATGATACGATGAGTTATTTGAGTGCCTCTTTTTGCAATGTGATGAAATCCGCGTCGTCGGGAGTGTGGCCAGGCATATACACCAGTGTCACCTTCTGCTTGAGCAATTCATCCTGCAAGGCGTTGATGTCCACGTCCTGAACTGTTGTCTGGTTGCGGATGGCAAGGGCGGAGGCCGTTCCGGCTGCTTGGCCAAGTGCCATCCAACAAGGCTCCATCCTAAGCGTCGAGAAACCGATGTGGCTACCCGACACAGGTACTGGAAGCAAAAGGTTGGTCACCTCCTTGGGCACGATTACGCCGTATGGCACATTGTAAACAGGTGTGTCGTAAGTAAGGAATCCATCCAGATGGATGTGTCCCCGCTCGCGCTTATGGTGTGCGTGCGAATCGAGATTGTAGTGGCTTGCCGTGATGCTGTTCTTGTGCAGGGGAGCCTTTCCTGTGGCGGGGTCTATGATGGCATCATTGGCCGTAAAGAAATACAGACCCTCGAACCGTCTTCCCTCACGCACATATACCTGTCGGGGGAAATTGTCGTTGTCGGCATATTCATCGGCAGCATAGCCCCATTGCGACACTGCATCGCGGAAGCTTTGGGGAAGGGCTTCATCGTGCGATGCGAACCAAAAGAGCCCTTCGGTGTAGTTGCGCAACCGCTTGGCAAAAGCATCGCGCCATTCCCACGATGCGGTGGGCCACTCCCAGTTCTCTTCGGGAAGGTCGGTCGAGATAAAGGCCTGATGCTGGTTGTTCGCATCGTTCTTGGCATTGGGAAGCTTCACCATGTTGGTGAGTTTATCCACTCCCCATGGATCGCCGTCAATCTGTGTCTTTCCACCAGAAAGAATCGTCTCTTTATTGGCTTTTCGCTCAGCATTCGTCACAAACTGAGAGTTTGGGTTGGTGTTATACCCATACAGCACGTCATCGACCAGCGACAGATACTCCTCGCGGTTGTATGTCTCGGGCTGTCGGAATGCAACCTGGTTGTTCTTGTCGTTTGTCAGACACAGTCGGTAGTTGTATGCCTGAATGGTGTTGTCGCCCTCGAAAGTAGAACCCTCCTCAATGGGACCGCGCCAGAACTGATACATCCGTCCGCCTACCGGTTCGTTGTATTCCGAACGGCTTTCGCGTCGTGTACGGAAGGGCACACCAGCCGCTGCGCCAAGGTCGCCCTCGTATGTGGCATCAATGAATATCTTGCCAAAGTATTCTTCCACATTCCCATTCTTCCGGTTAAGCACCCGGATGGAGGTGATCTGATTGTTTGTCCGGGTAACGTTTTCTGCCAAGGCATCGAATTGCCGCATGGTCCTGACCTTGATTCGACGTCCACATGCAGCAATCATCTCGTCAAACACTTCCTGTGCCATGCCGGGTTCGAAATGATAGCCGTCCGAACAGTCTTTCACCTGCTGTGAGTCAGCACCATATTTGTCGGCATACTTTTCCTTGATGTTGTTGACAAATTCAAGGAACAATCCTGTAGTTGCTCCTCTGGTGGCAATGTCGGTGGCACCCAAGCCATTGGCAGGAAGACCTCCGATGTGGCTTGTACGTTCGAGCACAAGAGCGGTTTGTCCCATGCGTGCAGCAGCAATCGCTGTCATGATACCGCCTGGCGTACCACCTACAATCACGACATCGTACGTGTTTTGCTTGCATGAAAGCATGAAAAGCAACATGAATGTGCAAAGAATCAATTTTTTCATGGTTATCTTTTTTTGTGGGTTATTCAATATGACACAGTGCATCGGAAGCCGGCTTCTGTCACTTGTCGGGCAATCTTGTCAAGTTCTTCCTTCGTGGCTTTTTCCAGTCCTTTCATTGGTGTCTCCCGGTCGATGGTATAAATCATCACACAAGCAGGCTTGATTTGCCTTAGTGCCTCAATCCAAGGAACCACATAACAGTCTGCCGTGTTGTCGAAGCCGTTCCCTTTCATGAACATGGTTTGGATCATCACGTGTCCTTGAAACTCAGTCAAGCGTGCTATTGTTTTGGCGACATCATATTTTCCTGTTGGACGATCGGTTTTCCCTATATAGCCGCTGTCCACCGTATCGAGTTTCAGAATGTTGTCATCCACTTTCAGCAAGGCATTGAACACGTTGTCACGACCAATCAGAGTGGCATTGCTGAGAACGCAGACTTTGGCATTCGGGAAGAACTTGTCGCGTAGCGATAGCGTATCGTCGATGATGCTGGCAAAGTCGGGGTGTGCGGTCGGCTCTCCGTTCCCGGCGAATGTCAGCACATCGGGCTTGGGACCATGTGCCAGCATGTCCTCGAGCCTGGCACACAAAGCATCGCGCACCTCTTCGCGGCTTGGTCGTTTGCTGTGTGTCCGATGCTCTTCATTGAATCCACATTCACAATACACACAGTTGAAAGTGCATATCTTGCCATCGGCTGGCATCAGGTTTATTCCCAACGAGACCCCTAATCTGCGGCTATGAACGGGTCCGAAAATCGGACTTGGATAGATGATTGTTGACATGATTGTGAGTGTATGGAGAGATTGGTTTATTTTCCTTTTACGATTTTCTTTATTTCGTTCAGCTTGTTCAGCGCTTCCACCGGAGTGAGGTTGTTGATGTCGAGATTCAGGATCTCATCCCGAATTTGGCATAAGACAGGGTCATCAAGCTGGAAGAAACTAAGTTGGACACCCTCCTTGGCTTGGGCAACCGTGGCGGTGGATTTTGCAATGCCTTGTTCGGGATTGGATTGTTCCAACTGGTGCAAGATGTCGTTTGCACGATTGACAATGCTTTTGGGCATTCCCGCCATCTTGGCCACATGTATTCCGAAGGAGTGCTCGCTTCCTCCCCGTTCCAACTTGCGAAGGAAGATTACCTTGTTGTCTATCTCCTTCACCGACACATTGTAGTTCTTGATGCGCTTGAACGATTTTTCCATTTCGTTCAACTCATGATAATGTGTGGCAAAGAGCGTGCGTGCCTGGACCTTGGGATGCTCGTGGATATACTCTACGATTGCCCAGGCTATGCTGATGCCATCGTAGGTGGAAGTGCCACGTCCCAGTTCGTCGAACAACACCAAGCTGTGTGGGGTCATGTTGTTGAGGATGTCGGCTGCCTCATTCATCTCGACCATGAATGTGGACTCGCCCACCGAAATGTTGTCGCTGGCTCCTACGCGTGTGAAGATCTTATCGACAAGTCCGATGCGTGCGCTGTCGGCGGGAACAAAGCATCCTATTTGTGCCAACAGGGTAATCAGTGCCGTTTGACGGAGCAGGGCAGACTTGCCTGCCATGTTCGGACCTGTGATAATGATGATTTGCTGCGTCTCATTGTCCAAGTGGACATCGTTGGCTATGTATTGTTCGCCTACAGGCAGTTGTTTCTCGATGACAGGATGTCTTCCCTGACAGATGTCGAGTGTGTTGCTTTCGTCGATTACCGGACGGATATATTTGTTTTCCCGTGCAGTGGATGCGAAACTGAGCAAGCAGTCGATCTGAGCCAGCTTGTTGGCATTCAGTTGTATGTATGGGATATATTCGGTGAGTCCAAGGACCAGCTCATTATACAATTTTGTCTCGAGTGCCAAAATCCTGTCTTCTGCTCCCAGTATCTTTTCCTCATATTCCTTCAGTTCCTGTGTGATGTATCGTTCGGCATTGACCAGGGTCTGTTTGCGGATCCATTCGGCGGGCACCTTATCCTTATAGGTGTTCCGGACTTCGATGTAATAACCAAACACGTTGTTGTAGGCAATCTTTAACGAAGGTATGCCAGTGGATTCGCTTTCCCGTGCTTGGATTTGCAGGAGATAGTCTTTGCCGCTGTAGGCAATCCGGCGCAATTCGTCCAACTCCGGACTCACGCCATCAGCAATCACTCCACCCTTATTGACCATCAGAGGTGGATCGGGTTGGATTTCCCGGGTGATGCGTTCTCTGATGCTTTCGCACAGGTTGAGTTGCTCGCCTATGGATTTCAGGCTGTCGTTTTCTGTAGCCAGACAAGCATTCTTGATGGGCTCGATACATTGCAGTGCGATTTTCAGTTGCACCACCTCTCGTGGGGAGATGCGACCTACCGCCGCTTTCGAAACGATCCGTTCCAAATCGCCAATCAAACGCAGCTTGTCCTGGATGAAATCACGGAAATCAGGTTTTCGGAAAAAATGATCCACCACATCGAGACGTTCTGTGATGGGTTTCTCGTCCTTGAGTGGGAACACGACCCATCGTCGCATCAGTCGTCCTCCCATGGGAGTGAGCGTGTGGTCGATGATGTCGAGCAACGACTTCCCATCGTCATTCATGCTGTTGAGCAGTTCGAGGCTACGGACGGTATATTTGTCCATTCTCACGAAACGGTCTTCCTCTATTCGGCTGAGCGAGGTAATGTGCCCGATTTGATAGTGCTGCGTGATGTCAAGATATTGTAGGATGGCTCCAGAGGCAACAATACCGTTTTTCAGGTGTTCGACACCAAATCCCTTGAGGTTTTTCGTTTCGAAGTGTTTCAGCAATTTCTCTCGTGAAGTCTGTTCCGAGAAGCACCAGTCATCGAGTTCGAAGGTATAGTACTTGTTGCCGAAGTTGGCTTCAAAGAGAGGTCGCTTGCCTCTCTCGAACAGAATTTCCTTTGGCCCGAAATTTCCGAGCAACTTGTCAACGTAACTATATGCGCCTTCGGCTGTCAGGAACTCGCCCGTCGATATGTCAAGGAATGACACACCACATGCACCCTTCCCGAAGTGGACTGCTGCCAGGAAATTGTTTTCCTTATACGACAACACGTTGTCGCCAATGGCTACGCCTGGTGTCACCAGTTCCGTGATGCCTCGCTTCACCAGTTTCTTTGCCAATTTGGGATCTTCCAACTGGTCGCAGATAGCCACTCGTTTGCCTGCACGGATCAACTTGGGCAGGTAGGTGTCAAGGGCGTGGAAAGGGAATCCTGCCATTTGTGGTGAGCCCTCAATGACACTTGATCGCTTAGTGAGAGTGATGCCCAGAATTTCGGATGCCGTCACGGCATCTTGGGCGTATGTCTCATAAAAATCGCCACATCGAAACAACAGGATGGCATCAGGGTGCTTCTTCTTCAAATCGAAGAATTGCTTCATCATGGGTGTTAACTCTTCGCTCTTCGGCATATCTTAGTTTTTTATTCGTTCGAACCCTTCGCCATAAACGCCTACGACCTTACTTTGTGAAATGAATGCGTGAGGGTCGATGTCGCGTATGAGTCGGAATATTTCTCCTGTTTGTGTCCTACGTGCCATCACCACCACCACCTCCATGTCTTGCTTGCTATACCATCCCATGCCATGCAGGATGGTTACGCCACGGTGAACGGTTGTGTTGATGGCTTCTGCTATCTCACTGCTTTTCCTGGAAAAAATCAGGAACTGGACTGATTGTGATGCCGAGTTTACCACATAATCGACCACGAAACTCGATATGAACATGACTACATATCCAAAAAGGATTTTCTGCACATCACCGAAAATGATGTAACTTGAGGTGATGATGAAGATGTCTATGAACATGATCAGTCGGCCGAGGGTAATGTCCTTGTATTTGTTTATTATCCAAGCTATGATGTCTGTTCCACCGGTACTGCCGTTGTGGGTGAATACGAATCCGACACCGAATCCTAAGATGATGCTGCCCACGACCACCGACATGAATGCTTGGTCGCTGCCCAATACCATCAACAGATTGCCGTCATCATCGCGCAACACATGTTGGAACAAGGTAAGGAATCCTGTCAGCGCAAAGATGGCATAGACCGTTTTTATGCAGAATTTCCAGCCGAGGACCCGTAGCGCTGCACCAAGCAGACAAGCATTGATGGCAAAATACGTAATCTGTATTTCCACCCCAGTGGCATAATACACCATGGCAGCGATACCCGTTACGCCTCCTGTCACAATCTGATAAGGTAGCATGAACAATACCCATCCCAAAGCATAACATGCCAATCCAAAGGTAATGCTGGTGTAGTCCTTGATTTCACGCCACATTTGATGGCGGGTAAGTTTTTGCATCTCTTAAACAACCACATTTACGATTTTGCGTGGAACCACAATCACCTTCTTGGGGGTCTTGCCTTCCATCCAACGTTGGCTTTGGGCATCTTTCAGCACTGCCTCCTGGATGGTGGCAGCGTCTGCATCTGCAGGAAATTCCATGTTGAAACGGGCTTTCCCATTGAACGATATGGTGTAACGGATGGTATCCTCTTTCAGATATTCTTCGTTGCATACAGGCCATTGCGCATCGCACACGCTGGTAGGATTTCCAAGTTGTTCCCAAAGTTCTTCAGCCAGGTGAGGGGCGAAAGGTGCAATCAACACCACAATCTGGCTCAACAAGTCCTTGTTGTTGCATTTTTGTTGAACCAATTCGTTCACACAGATCATAAAGGCACTGATGGAGGTGTTGTACGAGAAGGCCTCAATGTCGCCGGTCACTTTTTTTATCAGTTTATGTACGCTTTTCAGCGATTCCTTGCTTGCCTCGCCTGCCACAGGCAGGAAGTTGCCATCGCGGTCGAAGAACAAGCCCCAAAGCTTTTTCAAGAAGCGGTGTACGCCATCAATGCCATTGGTGTCCCAAGGTTTGCTTTGTTCCACAGGTCCAAGAAACATCTCGTACATGCGGAGCGTATCAGCGCCGTATCTCTCAACGATCATGTCGGGATTTACTACGTTGAACATCGATTTCGACATCTTCTCTACAGCCCATCCGCATACGTATTTCCCGTCTTCCAGGATGAATTCGGCATCGTTGTATTCCGGACGCCATGCCTTGAAAGCCTCAATGTCGAGAATGTCGTTGGCAACAATGTTCACGTCAACGTGTAGCGGAGTCACTTCATATTGCTCTTTCAAGCCAAGGCTTACAAACGTGTTGGTGTCTTTGATTCGATACACGAAGTTGCTACGGCCTTGGATCATTCCTTGGTTCACCAGCTTCTGGAAAGGTTCTTCCTTCACGCTGAATCCTGTGTCGTGTAGGAATTTGTTCCAGAAACGCGAATAAATCAGGTGCCCCGTGGCATGTTCCGAACCACCCACATACAAATCCACATTCTGCCAGTACTGGTCGTTCTTGGCCGATACGAGAGCTTTGTTGTTGTAGGGATCCATGTAACGCAGATAATATGCCGAGGAACCTGCAAATCCTGGCATGGTGTTCAGTTCGATGGGGAACACCGTTTGGTTGTCTGTCTTCGAGTTGTCAACAATCGCATTGCTTGCCGTATCCCAGGCCCAACGTGTGGCGTGTCCCAATGGGGGTTCGCCCGTTTCGGTCGGTTTGAAGTCTGTCACTTCAGGAAGCTCCACAGGCAAGTACTGTTCAGGTATCATGTAAGGCATCCCGTCCTTGTAATATACGGGGAACGGCTCACCCCAGTAGCGTTGACGACTGAAAATGGCATCACGCAAGCGGTAGTTCACTTTTACACGACCCAATTTTTTCTCTGTCACATATTTTTTCATTGCAGCAATGCTTTCCTTCACGGTCAGTCCGTTCAGGCTGATGTCTGCATTGGCCGAATTCATCATGATGCCCTCTTTGGCATCGAAGCTTTCTTCACTGACGTCGGCTCCTTCAATCAGCGGGATGATGGGCAGGTCGAAGTGTTTGGCAAAAGCATAATCGCGACTGTCATGTGCGGGCACAGCCATGATGGCTCCCGTGCCATAGCCAGCCAGCACGTAATCCGAAATCCACACTGGAATGGCTTCCTGGGTCAACGGGTTGATGGCGTATGAGCCAGAGAACACTCCCGTAACCTTTCGGTCGGCAATACGTTCACGCTCAGTGCGCTTTTTCGTACGTTCCAGGTATGCGCTCACATCTTGCTGCTGTGCAGGAGTGGTCAGTGCGGCCACCAGCTCGCTTTCCGGAGCCAACACCATGAAGGTGACACCGAAAATCGTGTCGGCACGAGTGGTGAAAATGGTGAATGTCACATCCGAATCCTTTACCTTGAACTCCATTTCCGTTCCTTCCGAGCGGCCAATCCAGTTGCGTTGGGCATCTTTCAGCGAATCGGTCCATTCAATGGTTTCCAGGCCGTCGAGCAGCCGTTGGGCGTATGCGCTTACGCGCAGACACCATTGGCGCATCTTTTTCTGTACCACCGGGAAGCCTCCACGCTCGCTCACGCCATCCACTACTTCGTCGTTTGCCAGAACCGTACCAAGTTTCGGGCACCAGTTCACCATGGTTTCTCCCAGATAGGCAATACGATAGTTCATCAACACGTTTTGCTGTTCTTTCTCGCTCATGCGGTTCCATTGCTCAGCCGAGAAATGAAGTTCTTCTCCACAAGCCACGTCCAACCCCTCGGTGCCTTTCTTGGAAAACCATTCTGTGAGTTTCTCGATGGGCTGAGCCTGCTGGCATCCGTTGCAATAGAAGCTATTGAACATTTTTTGGAATGCCCATTGTGTCCAATGGTAATATCCAGGGTCGCAGGTGCGTACTTCACGGTTCCAGTCGAACGAAAAACCTATCTTGTCCAGTTGCTGGCGATAGCGGTTGATGTTGTTCACGGTCGTGATGGCAGGATGTTGACCTGTCTGGATCGCATACTGTTCCGCAGGGAGCCCGTAAGAGTCGTACCCCATTGGGTTCAACACATTGAATCCTTGCAGGCGTTTGTATCGGGCATAAATGTCGCTCGCGATGTATCCCAATGGATGTCCCACGTGTAATCCTGCGCCAGAAGGATAAGGGAACATGTTCAGTACATAGTATTTCTTTTTCGATTCGTCTTCAGTCACCTGATAGGTTTTCTGTTCCACCCACCTTTGTTGCCATTTTTTTTCAATTTCCCTGAAATTGTATTCCATAATGTGTTTCTTGTTAAATTTCGTGCAAAGATACGATTTTTATTTTGCTTTTCCCATTCTCGTGTCCAACTATTTCCCATTGGCCAGGTTAAAAACCCTCCAACCGGGCTTCGGCTTGGCAACCTCTTGTGTCCCTGTCATTCCATTTCATTTCCACAATCCGTTGTTCGCCGGGCATCAGGGAGAAATAGTTGTCGCCATATATTACCGGGAGAATTTGCTCATGGTCGGTTTCACCCATCAGGTTTATCCTTACGAACAAGGCCGGTACCGGGGTGTCGTTCCGGATCACGAGTGTGCCTTTCCATTGTTCTCCTTCCCGAGCACAGGTGAATGTCGATTCCAACGTGGTTTTCCCCAACAGCCCCAATGCCTTATAGTTGCCTTCCTCCTTGCCTCTTACGTAAAAATTATCCGACACAAGTGAGTCTTTCTCTTCCAATCGGAGTGTCACGTAGTGCACGTCCGACAGGTCATCGGGCCAGGACAGTTTCATGCAGCGGTTTGTGGTGTCTTCTTCGCTGTTTGTCTCTGCCTGTTTTTCCCATGCCACGCTCCCGTCCATATTGCGCGCCTGCGCAATGGCCTTCAGTCGTGGATGGCTACCTGCGCTGTAGTTCACGATTTCCACTTCGTCGGTTGTGGGATTCCATCGTCTATCAGCTTGTTCCCCACAGGGGCAGGCTGAGGCTTGGGACTGGCCATGAGCCCGCCTTTGCCCATTACCTCCAGTTCGCTCAGTTGGAAAGGTCTGTCGTTGGCCGACTTCTTCATCCACACTCGTACGTACCGCGATTTTCCCTTGCAGGTTATCTCGTTTGTCGTGCTCTCATCCGAAGGAAGGGCTGCCACGTTGGTCCACTGCTCGGCATCGTCAGAAGTCTGCACAAAACCCTCTGTGGCCTTGTTCACCCAATGTAGCCTCACCTTGTCGAACGAAGCTTTTGTGCCCAAATCCACGTAAACCCATTCGTCGGCCGATGAAGTGCTGCTCCAGGCACTTGTGAAGAGTCGGTTCGGATGGATATCCGTTTCTCCATCCCCACGGTTGAATTTCAAGTGGGCTATTCGCCAAAACGCGGCGCCCTTCATCTGCAGCCGTATGCGGAGGAATGAGTAGGGGTGGTCGCAATCCAACGGCAATGTTTCGCTGAAGTCCGTACATGTCAGTTCTTTGTAATCGGCAGGCAATGTGTGTGCGCTTGCCAGCCATTGCCTCACAGGCAGCTGTTTCAAATGCTTGCCTTGCTGGCTGTGAAGCGTTGTCCAATTCTCGCCGTCGTCCGATGCCAGGATGCTGATCAGGTAGCCGTCTGTGGCCCGTTGTGTGTCATAGGCTATGAAGCTGCTGAATGTGATTCCGTCGGCCTGCAGGCCATAGTTTTTCATTTGCAGTTGCAGGTAGGCATCTTCGCCATACATGGTGTTGCAGGTGTAAGGATTGCCATCTATCATGTACTCTTCTTCCCGGTTCGAGAACACGGTGTCGTTCGACGACACGACCAGCGATGCGGGGATTGCGTCGGTGATGATGCCATCGGTCACAAGTTGGGCTGTCAGGTTGTGGTCCGGACACGAGGAGTGGTAGGCGGCACGGTGCAAGGCAATGTTCCGATACGTCGGGTCCACCTCCATTGAAGGAGCAAAATTTTCGTCCGGATGCCCCGGGTACACACCGATACCTCTGGTGTGGTAATCGCTCTCTGTCATCGTCGTTTCCGACGGATTGCCACAGGCACTTACGATACAGGCTACCGACACAAGTCCAAAAGTCGAGAAAAAAGATTTCATGTTTTCTGCTGTTTCCATTTTCTTTGCAAATGTATGAATTATTGTGCGTTTATGGCAATTGTTCGATAAAAATCTCAAGTTTCATCCTGCAAAAAAAAAAAATCGGACGGCAATCTTGGGGAGGGGAGCATCGAAGTGTCCGTGCATACCCACACCCCACAATGAGAGCAGCAAAGGTCGCCAGACCTGACCATGGATTTTCCTTGATGTTCGTCGCTGGGATTGGGTGATGTCTGATTTCCATACCTTGAAATAGCCGAATGAGGATTTCCTGACCATTTTCAGGACGTTAGTGATGGTTAAATAATAAGTTGGTGCGATTTTACCTTGGATTGTTGAGATCTTTTGGATAGGTTGTTCAATTTGAC
>DCGR01000068.1 GCA_002315285.1 Bacteroides sp. UBA1773
AGTAGGAGATAAACGCCTACGATTAACGTTTACCTCCTACTCGATTCTACGTGGTGGATTATTTCAGTGTTCCCGCCTGATAGGATCGGAGAGCCTGACAGAGCTGGTCTGGACAACTGGTGGATTTATATCCGCAACGGATGCCTTCGAGTTTGCCGATCACTTCATCAATCTGCATTCCTTTCACCAAGTGGGAGATGCCCTGTAGATTTCCACTACAGCCACCCCAGAAAGACACTTCTTTGAGGGTGTTGCCCTCAATGTCGAGTTCTATGACCTGGCTGCATGTGCCTTGTGGCCGATAAGTATAATTCATTGCGATGATGGATTTATTCCTCGGCAGGCTTCATGTTGGTGAAGACGTTCTGCACATCATCGAACTCTTCCAGACGTTCTACCATCTTGTCGATGGTCTCGCGCTGTTCGGCAGTCACATCCTTCAAGTCGTTGGGAATATATGTGAAATCGCCACCGACATCCTCAAATCCGCTTTCCTCCAGGTGCTTCTGGATGGCTGCATAGCTCTTCGGGTCGCCATAGATGGTGATTGTGCCTTCCTCGTCATCCTGGTCATATTCGTCATCTACATTGTAATCGATAAGGTCGAGAATCAGTTCGTCCATATCGACACCGTCCTTATTCTTGAAAGTGAACACACACTTGTGGTCGAAAAGGAATGCCAACGACCCTGTGGTGCCCAAGTTGCCCGAATACTTGTTGAACACCGAGCGTACGTCGGCGACGGTGCGGGTGGTGTTGTCGGTAAGCGTATCGACAAACACGGCAATGCCATGTGGACCATATCCCTCGTAGGTCATTGTCTTGTATTCGCTTTGGTCCTTTCCTTGCGCATTCTTGATGGCGCGGTCGATGTTGTCCTTCGGCATGTTCTCGCGCTTGCAGGTGGCGATGATGCTTCGCAACGTAGGATTGTTTTCAGGTTCCGGTCCGCCGGCCTTTACGGCAATGGCAATCTGTTTGCCAAGGCGAGTGAAAGTCTTGGCCATGTGGCCCCAGCGTTTCAGCTTCGTAGCTTTACGATATTCAAATGCTCTTCCCATTGTATTGATGTTTTTATTAGTTGTTTTTACCTTAGTTGTGCGTTCAGTCTCGATGTGAGGTTGGCAATCAGCTTCTGCATGATTCTGTCGATCACCTTGTCGTTGAGCGTGGCTGTCTCGTCCTGTAGGATGAAGCTTACGGCATAGCTCTTCTTGCCGCTTTCGAGGTTCTTGCCTTCATACACGTCAAATAGCTCCACCGACTTGAGCAGTTTCCGTTCGGTTTCGAAAGCGATTTTCTCGATTTCGGCAAACGAAATGTTCTTGTCGAGAAGCAATGCCAAGTCGCGTTTCACAGCAGGGAACTTGGGCAATTCGGTGAAGTTGACTTTCGATGACCGGATGGCCTTCATGAGCTCGTTCCAGTTGATATCGGCATAATATACCTCGTTGTCAATGTCAAATGCCTTGAGCAGTTTCCTCGTGATGATGCCAAAGGTCACCAAATCCTTGCCGCCCCGTGTCTGTATGCTTTGTGCAATGCTGAAAACATTGTTCTGGACTGGGCTGACCACCGTTGCTCCCAGATTGACGCCTAAGCGGAGGAAGATGTTCATGACATAAGCCTTCAGCTCGTAAACCGTAGAATCCTCATCGGCATGAGCCCATGAATTGCTTACTCGCCTGCCCGTAACCCACAGCCCCAAGTGATAGCTTTCCTTGTAAGCCGCCAAGGTTTTTTCTGCATCCTTCTTCTCGGCAAAATACTGATAGCAGTTGCCATACTCGAAGAACTTCAAGTCCGGGTTCTTGCGGTTGGCGTTCCGACGGATGCTTTCCAATCCGCCAAAAAGCAAGGTCTGTCGCATCACGTTGAGGTCGTTGCTCAGCGGATTGAGCAGACCGACAAGGTTCTCGGGCTTGTAACTGTCCAAACCTTCGTAGTAGGATGCTGCTGTGAGTGAGTTGTTGAGTATTTCATTGAATCCACATCCCACAAGTTGTTCGCCAATGAGGTTTTGCAACTTCTGGCTACAATCCACCTCACCTTTGGTCGTAAGGCTTGACTTGAGAGTGGAGGGAATCTCCACATTATTATAGCCGTAGATGCGCAGAATGTCTTCCACCACATCGCACGGACGTTGCACGTCAACCCGATAGGCAGGCACAAGCAGGTCGATGCCTTCAGCCGTTTCGCCCGTAATCCTCATTTCCAGACTCTGGCAAATGCTCTTGATGGTCTCTACAGGAATTTCCTTGCCAATCAGGTCGTTCACCTGCTTGTAGGAAAGCGATACGGGGAAATCCTGCAAGGGGGTCGGATAACAATCCTTGATGTCGGAAGCGATTTCGCCACCGGCCAACTCTTTCACAAGCAGGGCTGCGGCCTTGAGTGCGTAGATGGTGTTGTTGGGGTCGATGCCACGCTCGAAACGGAAGGAGGCATCGGTACTGAGCCCATGGCGTCGTGCCGTCTTGCGGATCCATGTGGGATGGAAATAGGCACTCTCGATGAACACGTTGGTAGTCTGTTCGGTGGTGCCTGAATCAAGTCCACCAAACACGCCGGCAATGCACATGGGCTCTTCGGCATTGCAAATCATGAGGTCGCGTGCGGAAAGCTTGCGTTCCACCTCGTCGAGGGTGACGAATCTGGTTCCTTCGCCACATGTCCTGACAACGATTTTCCCTCCTTTTATCTTGTCGGCATCAAAACAATGCAGGGGTTGTCCGTAGGCATGAAGTATGTAATTGGTAATATCCACAATGTTGTTGATTGGGCGTAATCCGATAAGGCGAAGCTTGTTTTGAAGCCACTCTGGACTTTCTTTCACCGTCACGCCTTTGACGGACACACCGGCATAACGTGGACAAGCCTCGGTGTTTTCCACTTCCACATCGATGTTCAGGTCATGGCTCTCCACTTGGAAGTCATCGACCGACGGACGCTTCAGCGTTGCCTGTTTGCCATGCTGGATAAGGTAGGCGTAGAGGTCGCGCGCCACGCCGTAGTGTGAGCAGGCATCGGCACGATTGGGCGTAATGTCCACTTCGAGCACGTACTCGCTGCTGATGTGGTAGTAATCCTTGGCAGGAATGCCTGGAACAGCATCCGCAGGCAACACGATGATGCCTTCGTGCGAAGTGCCGATACCTATTTCATCCTCGGCACAAATCATGCCATTCGACTCGACACCACGCAACTTCGACTTCTTGATGGTGAAACATTCGTCGCCATCATAAAGTTTGGTGCCCAGTGTGGCTACAACCACTTTTTGTCCTGCTGCCACATTCGGAGCTCCGCACACGATCTGTACAGGTTCGCCATTGCCTAAGTTCACGGTAGTCACGTGCATGTGGTCGCTGTTGGGATGGGGCTCACAAGTCAGTATTTCTCCAATTACTATGCCTTCGAGACCACCTTTTATCGTCTCGACCTCTTCTACACCACCTGTCTCCAAGCCGATTGATGTCAGGGCTTCTGCCACTTCTGCGGGAGTCAGGTCGAAATCGACGTACTCTTTTAGCCAATTATATGATATGTTCATAATTGATATGATGTTACTATGTGATAAACAATTTGCAAATTTACGATTTTTTTCGACAAACCGCCACTTTTTTTGCTGAAAATCAGAATGGCACGTCGATATTCTGTGATGATGGTGCAAATGGGTTGTCGTTGATGGGAGGAATGTCGTTGTAGCCTGAAGTTGGTACAGGGGTGCGATTGATCTTTGAACGCATGGTAGGTCCTTCGATTCCGGGAGCCGGAACCACAAAGTCGTCATCGCGGTTCTGGAAACGCGCGAATTCGCTGCGGAAACGCAATTTCACGTTGCCAACGGCACCATTACGATGCTTGGCTATGATGATTTCGGCAATGCCGTGCATGTCGTTGCCTTGTCCGTCATCGTAAATTTTGTAGTACTCAGGACGGTGAATGAAACACACGATGTCGGCATCCTGCTCGATGGCACCCGATTCACGCAAGTCGCTCAGTTGAGGACGCTTGCCCTCGTTGCCCTCACGATTTTCCACTCCACGGTTCAACTGACTCAGGGCAATGATGGGAATGTTGAGTTCCTTTGCCAAACCCTTGAGCGAACGACTGATGGTGCTGACCTCTTCTTGGCGGTTGCCGTACGACATGCCGCTGGCATTCATCAACTGCAAATAGTCGATGAAGATGACCTTCACACCATGTTCCCTCACCAGTCGGCGTGCCTTGGTGCGCAGCTCGAACACCGACAGCTGCGGAGTGTCGTCGATGTAGAGGGGGGCATCGTAGAGGTTACGTATCTTGGTGTCGAGTTGTTGCCACTCGTAGGGTGCCAGCTGGCCACTCTTTATCTTGTCGCCTGGTATCTCGCACACGTTCACTATCATACGGTTCACCAGCTGCACGTTGCTCATTTCCAATGAGAACATGGCCACCGGATCACGGGCGTTCACCGCAATGTTCTTCGCCATCGAGAGCACAAAAGCCGTCTTACCCATGGCAGGACGCGCTGCGATGATGATGAGGTCGGACTTCTGCCAGCCAGAAGTGATTTTGTCGAGTTCATGGAAACCGCTTGCCAACCCGCTCAGGCCCTCCGTACGCGCGGCTGCGATGCGGAGCATCTCGTAGGCTTCGTTGATGACCGGATTGATTTGGGTGTAATCCTTCTTGGTGTTCTGCTGTGCCAACTCGAATAGTCGGCCTTCAGCTTCATTCATCACCTCGTCGATGTCGTTCGTCTCATCGAACGCCTTGCTCTCGATGTTGCTGGCAAAAGTAATCAGTTCGCGAGCCAGATGCTTCTGGGCAATGATGTGGGCATGATACTCGATGTGGGCCGAGGATGCCACACCAGAAGTCAACTCCATGATGTAAAGCTTTCCTCCCGCTTCTTCAAGTACTCCCATCGAACCAAGCTTTTCACTCACCGTCAGCATGTCGATAGGCTCGGAAGCCAGTGCCAGCGAAACGATGGCCTGATAGACGAGCTGATTGCGCTGTTCATAGAATGACTCTGGACGCAGAATCTCACTCACCAGCGAATACGCGTCTTTTTCTATCATCAGTGCTCCCAGCACTACTTTTTCGATGTCGGGTGCCTGAGGTTGCAGGTGACCGTACTCGTCCGACAACTTTCCCGCTGCCGCTTTTGTCCTTGGTGAATATTTCCGTTGTTCCCCCATTTCAGAATTATTTTGGGTTACAAAGGTAGTTATTTCCCGGGAAATATTTATTTTTGCAACAATAAAAATCTTCTGTGGAATATGCTATGCAATGCTAAGATCAATTTGGGGCTTCATGTCGTGAGCCTCCGTCCCGACGGCTACCACAATCTCGAAACGGTGTTCTATCCCATCCGCCACGTAGCCGATGAACTCTATATTGAGGACTCCGACACGCTACAGTTCACCTGTGAAGGTGTGCGGGTGGAAGGCTCAGCCCATGACAATCTGGTGATGAGAGCCTACCGTTTGCTCCTTGGATCCTATCCTGATTTGCCGCCCGTGCACATACATCTGGTCAAGCATATTCCCACAGGAGCAGGATTGGGAGGTGGCTCAAGCGATGCGGCTTTTACCCTTCGCTTGCTCAACGAGCATTTCTCTCTCCGACTTCCCCCCATGCGTTTGGAGCAGCTGGCATTACAGTTGGGAGCCGACTGCCCCTTTTTCATCCGCAACACTCCTGTGTTTGCCACTGGTGTGGGCGAGGTGCTCGAACCCATTCATTTGGACTTGAGCCAGTACGACATCCGGATAGAGCACCCCGCTGTGTTCATCTCCACTCGTGAGGCTTTCAAGCGCATTGTCCCCCATCAACCTTCCATTTCGCTGCGCGATGTCATTACGCGCCCGGTAGAAGAATGGCGTGAGCTGATGGTGAACGATTTTGAGGCCAGTGTGTTTCCCGATCATCAGGAAGTGGCCGATGCCAAGCGCAGCATGTACGAGGCAGGGGCTCTCTATGCCTCCATGTCGGGTTCGGGCTCGGCTGTATATGGCATTTTCCCCCACTCATGAACGGCTGTTTGTCCGCATGTCGGTGTAGTGGTCATCAAGGCCCCACGTTGCTTGTCGTTCGGCATAAACAAAAAAGAGCTATATGCAACATATAACCCTTTATCTTGACCACAGCTTCCTTTCGGGGAAACGTGTGTGGATGCAAACTCTTGAGGTAGGCGTTTGTTACTTCTTGAAGAAGTCCTGTACCTTCTCGTTTGGAACCATCTGCTCATCAAAAACGTAAGCACCTGTCTTAGGCGACTTGACCATTTTGATGACCTTTGTATAATTACGACCTTCCTGACGACCTGTCTGAAGGGTTGCGACTGCTTTCTTTGCCATAGTTCAAATCGTATTACTTTATTTCTTTGTGGATTGTCATTCTCTTCAGGATTGGGTTGTACTTCTTCAACTCCAGTCTTTCCGTAGTGTTCTTTCTGTTCTTGGTCGTAATGTATCGAGAAGTGCCAGGCAGACCACTATTCTTCATCTCTGTACATTCCAGAATAACTTGTACTCTATTACCTTTAACTTTCTTAGCCATAACTGTATTCCATTAATGTATTATCCGATAATCTTGATATCTTTCCACTCGCAATATCCTTTGGCCACAGCATCATTCAATGCAGCGTCAAGACCTTTTTTGTTGATGGTTTTGAGCCCGTTGGCACTCAATGTAAGGCTAATCCAGCAATCCTGCTCTACATAGTAGAATTTTTTCTTAAACAAGTTCACATCAAATGTCCTTTTTGTATGTCTCTTTGAGTGTGAAACGTTGCAGCCATTCATGGCCTTTTTCCCGGTAATTTGACAAATCTTCGACATATCTATTTTTATTTTGATTTTCCTTCTGCGCGTTTATATTCCAAACGGAGTGCAAAATAAGCACTTTTATTTTAATCTGCCAAACTATTTTGCAAATAATTAGTTCGTCATCACTTAATTTCTTCTCCCGATGCCAGTTTTAGCAATTGCATCATTACAAAACGCACCGTTTTCCGTATGTTTTCCTCGCGTCCCCTATCGCCGGTAAGTTTGAATGTTAGTAATTTGTCGTCCATGGCCACGGCCGTCCAAATGGTGCCGACGGGTTTTTCGGGCAATCCTCCACCTGGTCCCGCAATGCCTGAAGTGGCCATCGCGCAACGGGCATTCATCACCCGTTGTGCACCGCGGACCATTTCCGTTACCGTTTCTTCGCTCACAGCCCCATAGGCTTCCAGGGTTTCAGGTCGGACTCCCAGCACTTGTTCTTTGATGTCATTGGAATAGGCCACTATTCCTCCTTTGAAGAAAACAGATGCTCCGGGCACAGATGTGATGCACGATGCCACCAATCCGGAGGTGCAGCTTTCGGCTGTGGCAACACTTGTTTTGTTCTTCTGGAACACATTATTGAATAATATGGCGATATCTTCCATAGTCCTGTCTCTTTATTGGTTCGTTGTCATCTTGAAATGGATGTACTTCTTTGGTATGCTTTCGTACCAGCGGTTGAGCGAGCCATTAGGCGTTTCGAGCACGAATTTGTAGAAATCGGATGCAGGCAATGCGGTGAGGTCGATGGTGAAGGTTTCGGCTGCAGAAGCCACCGACCCCATCTTTGTCCATTCATCGTGTCCCCCTTGCCTGAATTTGTTGGTCGGTGTTGCCCAGACGTTGACTTCCGCCTTCGGATTCACGCTTTTCCAGGAAAGCACGACCGTACTGTCGTACGGACACAAATCCATGTCCATGATGTCCACATCTCCATAGAACGACACGCCATCCTGTTCCCACCTCACATCGCGTGGCACTTCGAAGTCCATGAACCTGCACACTGAGGGATTGATGTCAGTGGCGGCACCACCTCCACCGCTCAGCCTTTCGTTCACGTCCTTATTGACGGCAATCCAGGTCGTCCGTTCGCGTGCTGATTGGCCACCATGGTGGTAGCCATCGTAGGTGCGGCCATGATCCGTGGTGGCAATGAACATCCATTCCTCATTGAAATGTGCTTCGCGATATTTCACAGCCTCCCACACCCGACCAATCTGCTTGTCAGCCAGTTTCACAAACTCATCGAAAGTGTTGCCATTGCCGAAAATATGTCCGGCATCGTCGGTGTACCACAAATAGACCCAGCTCAAGTCCGGTGCCTCGTTGCGGATACACTCTGCTGCCTTTTTCGACACCAATTCATCAATGTCGAAAATGTGCATGTCGTGTTCTTTGGGTGGAAATGCATTCTTGTCGTTCTCAAAGCCATCCGCCACAAAATCAATCAGTAAGCTGTCTGTCTCGGTTTTGCCTTCGCCGAGCAACACGGTCCTGTTGTCTTCCCAACTGGAGAAAATCCCCGTTTTCACCTCACGTTTTTGCTTCTTGGCAATCTCGAACAGTGTCCAATAGTTGTAGTTGGGCGTCAAGTTGCTGTTTCCCGGCACATTGTGTTTGTTCACCCACGTACCAGTCAAGATGTCCATGTATCCTACAGCCGAGATGGTTGGTGTTTGGTCATATCGTCCCACGGTGCCTCCCACATAGCTTCTGGCATAACAGCCGCGTGAGGCTATTTCCCGAATGTTAGGCAGGTCAAGCCGTTCGGTCATGTCGGCTGGCACACCATCAATCACGACATACACTGCCTTCCTGATTTTTCCTTCGGCCGAATCTGGACCGTTTGTCGCCTTTCGGCACGATGAGGCAATGAGGCACATTGCGATAAGAGGGAATATGAATCTTTTCATGTTTAGGTTATGACTGTTCGGGGTTTATGAATGGATAAAGACTGGCATAAGTGTTCAAGACAAGCAAAAAACCGACATTGCATGGCAACCCATGCTCGAGGCAAGAGCAGAAGAATGTTTGCATTCATTATGCCTCGCAACGAAAGGGAAGCGCAATTCTTGACGCAAAGGTAGCGATAAAATCCGAGAAACCCACACCATTCTGGCGAAAATTTTCCACCCATGGAGCAATCCTGACTTCATGCTCTCATCCGTAACCGACACGCCCCTCGGTGTGAGGTGCAAACTCTTCGGTTATCAGTTCATGGTTCATGGTTCTGGGTTCATCGTCATCGTCAGCAGTCAATAGTCATGGCCATGGTCATGGTCATCGTCAGTAACCAACCTGTGGTGAGCCCCCGTGAGCCATCGTAAAAACATTGAATAAGGCTATTTTTTTGAAGATTTGGATGTTGTACATTTATGCGCAAAGCATTTTCGATAATACATATCCATGCAAAAAGTGCACTTGAAGGAAATTCGAGGACTCATTTTTGTAAATTTATGCACTCTGACGCTCCATCGCAATCGCAACGGATGCCCCGCAAAAAATTCCTTGCTCCTTTTGGTGTAACTTACTGGTTCCTCAGCAAAAATTCACTGGTTCCTCTCTGAATTTCGATGCAATTAATTGCATAGGCTGTTAAGTCATCAACTTGAAAAAATGTGGATTGATGATTTTTCGTGAATTGCCGTAAATTGGGTCGTAAATTTTCGTAAATAACAATAACAAACTGGAGACCTCCATTGAATGTTTCTGACAACGACACAACTGGTCAACGAGACCATGAACTGTGAGCCATGACAAATGGACAGGGAAAGTGAAATTTTTTCGCCGTTTTTTTGCAGGTTCGAAATGTTTCGAGTATCTTTGCGAAAAATAACTAAAGAGGTCTTCGTGTGTATATTCTAACTTAAAAATGCACCACCT
>DCGR01000020.1:0-11742 GCA_002315285.1 Bacteroides sp. UBA1773
CGGTTAAATGCGGATAATCATTTTAAAATTTAGACTGCAAAGTTAATAAAAAAGTGGGATTCTTTTTGGAAAATGTATAACTTTGTCGGATATTTGGATTTATATGACACAGAATAAACAACAATTGGATGACGATGCGCTTGCATTCGAGGCTTTCAAGGCCTGGCTCAAGCAAAACTACAAAGACAAGACATGGGAAACCATTTCAGGCATAGTGGTGCTGTGTGTTGCCATATTGATGTGCATCGCTTTTTTCTCGTATTTTTCCGATGGGAAATACGACCAAAGCATATTGGAGAATGTGGCGACTAGTGAGTTGACAAAAACCGACAATGGCATCAAGAACGCCATAGGGGCAGTGGGTGCACGAATATCAGATTATTTCATCAACGACTGCTTCGGGGTGTCGGCATTGTTCATCGTGATATTCCTCGGTGTGGTTGGCTTGAAGCTGCTCAGGATGTACAATGCCGTGCTATGGCAATGGTTTGTGTGTTGTGTGTTCCTGTTGGCATGGGATAGCATAGCCATGCACTTCTTTTTCCAATCGCTGTTTGCCGATTCCTGCTTTTTCTATCTTGGAGGACATCATGGACTGAACGCATCGCGCTGGATAGCGAGTCAGATTGGCGACAGTGGTCTTTTCCTTTTGTTGCTCGTCAGCATGACAATATTCATGCTGTTCGCCATGCACGAACGCACGCTGACGTTTCTCAACAAGCTGTTCCAATTTCCACATACAATACAAGGTGTCTTGCAAAAGGGAACCAGCACAACGGAAAGCGAAACCACCCCTAAGAGTGAAGAGAAAGAGGGAAACGCCACCGATGAAGCCACGACAGATGGCCCGAAGCCAGACACCAACAAGGAAAAGATAGTACCTGCCAATGACGACATGCCTTTTGAAGTGTCGCGAGGTGAAGAAGCACCCATTGGAATTACACACGGACAGACTGAAAGGGAAAAAACCGACACTACCATTGAGCTACCAGACAACCCCAGCAAGCAAAAAGACGATTCGAGCCAAAACGA
Source organism: Bacteroides sp. UBA1773 (assembly GCA_002315285.1). GTDB lineage: Bacteria > Bacteroidota > Bacteroidia > Bacteroidales > Bacteroidaceae > DCGR01. The sequence goes on from DCGR01000020.1 coordinate 1,033, forward strand.
TGTCGCCTTCAGTATAGAGACAAACAACACCAACATAGGAGAGAACACAGCAACCACAGAACCTGCCACTGGTGAAGAGAAACCTGCCACTGGTGAAGAGCAAGTTGAAATGCAACCCTACAATCCACGGCTCGACCTCGAGAATTACCAATTCCCAGCACTCGACCTTCTGGCCGAAGAAAATGCACAGGACATGCAGATTGACATGGACGAGCATAAAGCCAACAAAGAACGCATCGTTCAGGTATTGCGTAGTTTTGGCATAGAAATAGGCAGCATCAAGGCCAGTGTCGGACCTACCGTGACCCTCTATGAGATAACACTGGTGGAAGGAGTGAGAATATCGAAAGTGCGCAACCTTGAAGACGACATAGCCCTCAGCCTGTCGGCCCTTGGCATCAGAATCATCGCGCCAATGCCAGGCAAGGGAACCATCGGCATCGAGGTGCCCAACGCAAAACCCCAAATAGTGTCGATGCGTTCGATATTGGGCAGCAGGAAATTCCAGGAAACGACCTTCGAACTGCCATTGGCTCTTGGCAAGACCATCACCAATGAGATTTTCATGGTGGATCTGACCAAGGCGCCCCACATGCTGGTGGCTGGCGCCACCGGTATGGGCAAGTCGGTGGGACTGAATGCCATCGTCACCTCACTGCTCTACAAGAAACATCCCTCGGAGCTGAAGTTTGTCATCATCGACCCAAAGAAGGTGGAATTTTCAGTGTATGCTCCCATAGAGAACCATTATCTGGCCAAGCTTCCCGACGTAGAAAGTGCCATCATCACCGATGTCAAGGAAGTGGAGCGCACGTTGCTCTCGCTGTGTCAGGAAATGGACACCCGCTACGACCTGCTAAAACAGGCAGGATGCAGAACCATCAAGGAATATAACGCCAAATTCGTCGCACGCCAGCTCAACCCTGAAAAAGGACATCATTTCATGCCATATATCGTGGTGGTGATTGATGAGTTTGGCGACTTGATAATGACCGCGGGGAAAAACATCGAAACTCCCATCTGCCGAATAGCCCAGTTGGCACGTGCCGTGGGCATTCATGCCATCATTGCCACACAACGGCCCACCACAAACATCATCACCGGCACCATCAAGGCCAACTTCCCCGCCCGCATAGCATTCCGCGTGTCGGCCATGATCGACTCACGAATCATTCTGGACAGGCCAGGCGCACAACAGTTGATAGGGCGCGGCGACATGCTCTATCTTCAGAATGCCGACCCCGTACGTGTCCAATGCGCATTCGTAGATACGCCTGAAGTGGAACGCATCACTTCGTTCATCCACCGGCAGCAAGGCTATCCGGAAACATTCCTGCTGCCAGAAGTTTATGACGAGAACGAAGGAGGCAGTCTGGATGTCGATATGGGACATCTCGACCCAATGTTCGAAGAGGCCGCGCAACTGGTCGTGAGCTCGCAGCAAGGCTCCACAAGCTTGATCCAACGGAAATTGTCAATAGGCTACAACCGTGCAGGCAGGCTGATGGACCAGCTGGAAAAATCGGGTGTAGTGGGACCGGCCCAAGGCAGCAAGCCGCGCGAGGTCCTAATTATGGATATGATGGAATTGGATGCAAAAATTAAAATACTGAAACAATGAAACGATTCACCTTTATCATCACAGTGTTATTGGTCGCACAATTTGCCAAAGGGCAGAACAGTCCTTTCACACGAATGAAGGCACAACTCGAAAACACGCCTTTCTCCGTGAAAATAGAAGGAAGGGAAAATGACCGCATGGAAATGTATGGACGTGCATTCCATGTGTTCACCGATGAGCTCAAACTATGGTATGACGGCAAGACCATGTGGAACCTAAAAGACGATGAGGTATATGTGAATGAACCCGACGAAACGGAGTTCATGCCTTATCAGTTGTTCGAGCCTACGAAATATGGTTTCAAAATGGAGGAAACGGACAAGAGCATCACATTCACGAAACAAGATTTCAACGCCATCATCTGGTTTGACGATGACTGCCTGCCTGAACGCATGGAAGTGACAACACCAAGCGCGCGACTCGACTTGAAGGTAAAGGAATTGCGCAAATGCACATTCGAGCCCGACCATTTCAAACTCGACACCAAGTCACTGCCCAATGTGGAAGTGGTAGATTTAAGATAAACGTATCAGAAACACACGAATTGAGAACACAATGGAAAAAGTAAAATGTATTATCATCGGATCGGGACCGGCTGGATATACGGCCGCCATCTATACTGGCCGTGCCAATTTGAATCCCGTACTGCTGGAAGGATTACAGCCAGGTGGTCAGCTTACCACTACGTCCGAGGTAGAGAATTTCCCTGGCTATCCGGAAGGTGTGAACGGCCAAGTGATGATGGACGACTTGCGTGCACAAGCAGAACGTTTTGGCGTTGACATTCGTCCGAGTGTGGCTGAGAAGGTAGATTTTTCGACTCGTCCATACAAGATATGGGCCGATGATGGGACATGCATCGAAGCTGAGACCGTCATCATCTCCACGGGAGCCACAGCGCGCTATCTGGGTCTCGACGATGAAAAGAAATATGCCGGCATGGGAGTGAGTGCTTGTGCCACCTGCGACGGATTCTTCTATCGGAAAAAGGTGGTGGCAGTGGTAGGTGGTGGCGACACAGCCTGCGAGGAAGCCATTTATCTGGCAAGTTTGGCACGTCAGGTGTATTTATTGGTGCGCAAGCCTTATCTGCGTGCCTCACAAATCATGCAGAAACGCGTATTGGAGCACCCGAAAATCAAAGTGCTGTTTGAGCACAATGCTACTGGGCTGTTTGGCGAGAACGGCGTAGAAGGCGTTCACCTGGTGAAGCGTCAAGGCGAAACCAATGAGCAGCGCTACGACTTGCCCATCGATGGGTTCTTCCTCGCCATCGGGCACAAGCCAAACTCTGACATTTTCCGTCCGTGGCTCGAGACCGATGAAATGGGTTACATCAAAGTAATTGATGGCGGCCCGCGCACATCCTTGCCAGGCGTGTATGCGGCGGGCGATGTAGCCGACCCCCGTTATCGCCAAGCCATCGTGGCTGCCGGAAGCGGATGCAAGGCAGCCCTTGAAGTGGAGAAGTTCCTGAACGAACAGGGTTAGCCTTCCAAAAGCCAAGTACGCTCAAAGCCATCCCAATCCTTATGTTCAAGTCATGATGTCACCACACGCAATGACGCAGTAACGCACGACAATTCATCAAAAACAGGACCTTCAACACATATTTATGAATTTACTTACACTTTATCGAATCATCGACAAGAACAAAAACAAGGAAGAACGGCGCAATCCGTCGTTCGACTCGAATCGGGTCGTGAAATTTCTTGGCTATTTCATGGTCGTGTATTTCGCCGCATTCTTCGTGTTTCTGGGCGTGATGTTTCCCGCCATGTTCAGAGAGATCGTACCAGGGATGGAGCCATACCACATCATGAACCAAGGATTTGCCTATCTGCTCATGCTCGACTTCCTTTCCCGGTTTCTGTATCCTTCACTCAGCAAGGACATGAAACCGTATCTGCTGCTGCCTGTGCGCAAAAGCCAACTCGTTTCTGCCTTCCTGCTACGGACTGGCCTACGGTTGATGAACCTGATGTGGATGTTTATCTTTGTGCCTTTTGCAGCGCTCACCCTGTTCAAGTTCTTTGGCATTGGCGGCATACTGATGTATCTGATTGGCATCTGGCTACTGATTGTGATGAATAGCTTGTGGTACCAGCTTTGTCGGACGCTCATTGCCGAATCGCCTTGGGCCTACTTCTTGCCTGTAGCCGTTTTTGCCGTGCTGTTGCTGGCCGAGTTCGCCTTGCCAGGATTGCCCATCAGTCGTTTTACCATGGAACTGGGCGAAGGCTTCATCATGGGTGAAGCATGGGCTTTTGCCGCAGTGTTGGCAGGCATCGCACTCTTTTATGTAGCCAATCTCGCCTTATATGGAAAGTATCTGTATTTGGAATTGTCGAGACACAACGACACACAAGTGAAGCATGTGCGCGAATACCGCTTTTTGGAAAAATTCGGTGAGGTTGGCGAATATCTCAAGCTGGAACTCAAGCTCGACACCCGCAACAAAGTACCACGCAATCAACTCGTCATGGGCTTGATATTCATGATAGGATTCACAGCCGCCATTGCCTACACCAACATATACGATGGCTTCATGACCCATTACATTTGTGTGTATAACTTTGCTGTGTTTGCCGTGATGAATCTGGGACAAATCATGTCATTCGAGGGCAACTACATCGATGGACTGATGACACGCAAGGAATCGGTTTACAGCTTGATCTGTGCCAAGTATTATCTGAATCTTATCGTATTGGTCATCCCCTTCCTGATGTTCCTCGTACCTGTATTCAATGGGAAAATGACACTGCTGATGATTGTCTCACTGATGACCTTCACCGCTGGCTTTGTGATGTGGATGATCTTGCAGCTCACGGCGTTCAACAAAACCACTGTACCGCTCAACGTAACCATGACAAGGAGCAAAAAGACGAACAGCCTGCCACAAATGATCGTGGTGATGGGTGCATTTGGCTTGCCCCTCCTCATCGAAAGCGGATTGAAAGTGTTGTTTGGCACCGACGGTGCCTTTATTGCCATGTTGCTGATAGGGCTGGGTTTCATCATCTCTCACCGTTGGTGGCTGAAACGCATTTACCGACGCTTCATGAAACGTCGTTATGAAAACATGGAAAGCTTCCGTGCATGCCGTTAAGTCACCTCTGACATCATTATTTCGTATAATAGCAAAAAACACAGGAGACACATATTATGACAATTACAATCAACAACTTGAAAAAATGTTTTGGCAGTAAGGTAGCTGTCGATATAGATAATTACGAGGTTCACTCCGGCGACCTGCTCGGACTGGTAGGTAACAACGGTGCAGGAAAAACCACATTGTTCCGCTGCATCCTCGACCTTCTGAAAGCCGATGAAGGTTCGGTCATGATTAATGAGTTTTGCGTATCGGAAACCGAGGAATGGAAACATTTCACAGGATCGCACATCGATGAGGGCTTCCTGATTGATTACCTCACGCCCGAAGAATATTTTGACCTTTTAGGCAAATTCTATGGTCTCACAAAAGAAGTCATAGCCGAACGTCTCACGAAATTCGAGCGTTTCATGGGAGGCGAGATCATGGGACAGAAAAAGTATATCCGGAACTTTTCGGCAGGCAACAAGCAAAAGATAGGCATCGTATCGGCCTTGCTACATCATCCGCAGTTGGTCATCCTCGACGAACCTTTCAACTTCCTCGACCCTTCATCGCAAAGCATCATCAAACATCTGCTAAAGGAATACAACCAAGAAACCGGTGCCACAATCCTTGTGTCGAGCCACAACCTCAATCACACCGTTGACATTTGTCCACGAATCGCACTGATGGAAAGTGGCAAAATCATTCGTGACATCCAAAACATCGAAGGAAGCGCAGAGAAGGAGTTGGAAGACTATTTCAATGTGGAATAAGTGATGAAAGGCCTATTCCCCATCCTCAACGCCAACTGAGGACTGGAAGCCCTCCCCCAGCCATCCCCGTAGGGAGAGGACTGATAACCGAAAATCAGAAGGGTGCCTCAAGGTTTGAACCTCGTTGCACCCTTCTTCCGTGTTGACATTGATTATATAAAATGATTCTAATTAGAATCCGCCACCAAAGCCGCCGCCGCCGAAGCCGCCGCCGCCACCAAAGCCACCGCCTCCACCGAAGCCACCACGCGGACCACCGCTCATGTTTCCACGACGACGCTGTCCTTGACCATTACCATTGCCCTCCTCACCACGGGGTTGCATCAACACCGTTTGAATTTGCTTAGGCGTAAGGATTTTCTTGAATTCGTCGTAGTATTTTTCTTTCAGTTCCACATTGGCACGCTCCTGTTTCATCTGGGCCTTCATCATGGCCTCAACCTGAGCATCAGTAAGTTCTTCACCCTTATTTTCACGCATCGAGCGCATCACTTCACGCATCTCTGCCGATCCTGCCTGTCTTTCGGAAAGATACTGCTGATACATTTCCTTGAACTTAGCAGCTGTTTCATCGTCAAGCTTCAACGTCTTGACCATCTTCTTTACCTGCCGATCCTGAATTTTTTGCATGTCCTCAGCACTCGGTCCTTCTTGTGCCTGTACGCCACCAAGACCTACAAGCAACAACAATGTAATGTAAACAATCTTTTTCATATCCATTTTGTTTTAAAAGATAATGATTTTCTCAACTTCTTCCTTTTGACCATTCATAAATGGAAAAGTTTAAGGACATTCATAAAAAAACGAAGAAATCACATCCGCATGGCACGAGAATATCTACCCCACTCCACCTGTGATGACTTTTCGTCTATCGCCTCATCGCCAAATGGTTTCATTTTCAGTGTTTTTTCAAACGGACTCCAGTTGCCACACACCTTACCATCTTTCACAACAATAGGATAGAAATTGCCACTGTTGTTGTGGGCATGGCTCGCACATTCCTTCTTCAACACGATGTCACGACTTTTATATCCTATGAGATATTCGTCGTAAGGCGGCACAAGAAGCACCCTTCCTTTTCGGAATCCGCGTGTACGGCAATGTTCGGTGAAATAGAATCTCCTTTCGCCAAATTCCATGCTTTGCAGTTGATTGCCCAACATAGCAATCCCCCTTTTGCAGTCACCTGCATTAAGTCCCGACCACCACACGAAATCATCGAACGTAGCTGGTTGCCGGCTTTGGAAATAGCGCAATGTAAGTTTCATCAGAGCTTCATCCCTGTCGATAGCGTTTCTATAATGGCCAATCTTTTCTTCTGCGAGCGCATACGAGGCTTTCATAGGCGACAGATTGCCGCTACAAATCATCCCATCAAACTCAGCCAAACGAATGTGATACGACAATCTATGGTCATCCATCCGAATGCCCTTTGCTTGTAGTTCCTTCTGTATTTGTTCCTTGGTTATGCTCCGATATTGCCCAATAATTTCAGCCAGCAACGCCCTCATGTGTGCAGCCTCCTCACCGGCTATCCGTATCTTGTTGGCATGCATCCATCCGCGAAGCGTTTGCGTAGCCTTGTCCTTGCATAAGGCTACCATCCACCAGTAATCCTCTCCCGTCACAACCTGCCAGGTACACCGGAACAAATGCGAACGCACTATCAATCCCTTGTCGAAACTTTCCTGAAAAGCCTGTATCGAAGGCTCTTTCGTGCGCATGGCCACCGCCCACCTCACCAGACGATATTCTTGCGCCTGGATAGCCCCCATGTGTCGCACCAGTTCCTGTGGTGTGGCAAATTCCGGGCAATAGAGTTGCTGATTAAGCAAGCGGATGACAGTAACATTCATGGTCGAATGGGTGGAAAAGAAAACTGCACATCTCTCATACCAACCAATAAGAGATGTGCAGCCATCAAATTATTCAAGAGTTTGTCATTCGGCCTTTTTGGTCGCTCTCTTTTTCTTAGTCTGCATTGCCTCTACCGCCTCTTCGGCCAAACCTTGGTCAATCATGATGCGGCCACAATACTCACACACAATAATTTTTTTATGCTGACGAATATCCAGCTGACGCTGGGCAGGAATCTTGTTGAAGCATCCACCACAAGCATCGCGTTGCACGTATGTGACACCCAACCCATTGCGTGAGTTTTTGCGGATACGCTTGAATGCCTGAAGCAGACGGGGTTCGATAGTAATCTCCAGTGCCTTGGCCTTTTCGCGCAAACGCTCTTCTTCTTGTTTTGTCTCGGCTATGATGTCATCGAGTTCCGATTTCTTGTCTTCCAACGCATTGTCGTTATCCTCTACATCAGCCTTACATTTTGCTATTTCTTCCTTTTTGGCAGCAACGACAGCTTGTCCTTCGCGAATCTTCTTGGAACTGAGTTCCACGTTCAGGTGCTCGAACTCGATTTCCTTGTTCAAAGCATCGTATTCACGATTGTTGCGTACAGTATCCTGCTGTGCTGTGTATTTCTCAATAGCAGCATTGGAACGTTCAATGTTGTTCTGTTCAGCCGAAATAGCCGATGAAATTTCTGCCACCTCACTGGTAAGCTTTTCCACACGTGTATTCAGTCGTGCTACTTCATCCTCCAAATCCTGTACTTCAAGTGGCAACTCACCACGCAATGTCTTGATCTTGTCGATTTCGGTCAACAAGGTCTGTAACTGGTATAGAGCTTTCAGGCGCTCTTCCACCGACATTTCGCTCGGGTCTTTCTTTGCTTCTCTCGCCATAATAATGCTATTTTTCAAAATTTGTGCAAAGATAGGTATTTCTCATGAAAAAACGAGTAGGAATATAGTTTTTTTTGTCACGCCACTTTTTCCAACCGTTTCATCATGCTGAACATGAACACCGCTGATAGGAGGCAAAGCACGATGAACACCGTCCATACCACCCACAATGGCAATCCGCCCCACAGGAATCCGCCGACCGAAACAAACAGGTTGCCCACAGCCGTTGCCACGAACCAGCCGCCCATCATCATGCCCTTGAACTTAGGAGGAGCCACTTTCGACACGAAGCTGATGCCCATAGGCGACAGCAGCAACTCACCGAAAGTCAACACAAGGTAAGTATAGATGAGCCAGTATGGCGAAACAAACGTGCCGGCATCACCTGCCTCAGCCTGTGCGTCTGGAGTATTCAATCCCTGCGAAGCTGCCAGCATCAGGCAGAAAGCCACAGCTGCCACCAACATGCCGTAGGCAATTTTTCGGGGAGCCGATGGTTCCTTGCCCTTCTTGGCCAGCGAACTGAAGATGGCCATGCTTACCGGCGTGAGGGCAACCACATAGAACGGATTGAATTGCTGAAAGATGGGAGCACTCACGTCGATGGTTCCTGTGGCTTGGGTGTATTTGTAATACAAGGCCAGCGACGCTGCCACGATGATGCCACCCGAAATGGCTTTCGACTTCATTGTCTTTCCCTGGAAAAGTTGGAAAAGCGCATACACGATGAAGATGACCAGCACAAGGTTGATGACATCGAAAGGCATGCAGTTGGCTCCCGAAGCTGTCTTTTCCGAAAATTCGTTGGCAAAATATGTCAGCGTAAGGCCATTCTGATGGAAGGCCATCCAGAAGAAGATAACCACGGCAAACACCAGACAAAGTGCCACGATGCGTGCTTTGGTATCAGCCGGCGACAACTCTGCCTGATCGGCCGCTACAGCCACCTTACGCGTACCGCCTTCCACGTGGCGGAATGTGCCACGGAAAATGTAGTAAATGGCAATGGAAAAGATGAGCGAGGCACAAGCCACGGCAAAAGCGAAATGATAGGAGTCGTTCACACTGTAGTCCAAACTGTTTTGAGCCCATTCCATGATTTTCACCGCTGCGGTAGGTGCAAACAACGCGCCAATGTTGATGGCCATGTAAAAAATGGAGAACGCTGCATCGCGTTTGTCGGCATACTTGGGGTCATCGTACAGATTGCCCACCATCACTTGGAGGTTGCCCTTGAACAAGCCTGTTCCGAAACTGATGAAAAGCAAAGCCGCCATCATGCAGACCATTGCCACGCTGTCGCCTCCCAGTGGCACCGAAAGGAACAAATAGCCAAAGAACATCACAAGGATGCCAATGGTCACCATACGGCCAAAGCCATACCTGTCGGCAAGGATTCCGCCAATGAACGGCAAGAAATAAACCAGTCCAAGAAACGAGCTGTAAATGGTTCCAGCCGTGTCGGGGTCAAGTCCGAAATTGGCACGTAGGAACAATGCAAAAACTGCAATCATGGTGTAGTAGCCAAAACGCTCTCCGGTGTTGGCTAAGGCTAAGGCGTAAAGTCCTTTGGGTTGTCCTTCAAACATAGTTTTAATATTTTTTTAGAGTGTTTCTTATGATTTTCCTCCATTCATTTTGCAAATGTAGCAATTTGTTGAAAATTGACAAAGTCTGGCTTACATTTTTCCACACTTCACGCCTAAATATCCCTCACTTCCCATACAGTCCTCCCCCTTCGGCCCATCCTTCACACCCTGCCACCGTCCCCACCCTACACCTTTTCCGCATACACCTCTTTTATACTACCACTTTCCCCAAGCCCACAACGTACAGTGTTCCGGTCATCGTTTTGCTTTCTCCAAAAGTTGTTGTAATTTTGCCACGGTTCAAAAAAAACATTCGTCACATAGTCATGCCAACCAACAATCAGCCATACTGCGATTTCTCATCGTTTCTGAAACGGTTCTTTCCCTGCAAGGTACAGAAAATATCACTCAACGCAGGGTTCACCTGTCCCAACCGCGACGGGAGCATCGGCTGGGGAGGATGTACCTACTGCAACAACCAGACCTTCAATCCCGCCTATTGTCATAACCAGAAAAGCATCACACGGCAGCTGGAAGAAGGCAAGCAGTTTTTCGCCCATAAATATCCCTCCATGAAATACCTGGCCTACTTCCAGGCCTACACCAACACCTACGCCAATCTGGAAACACTCGTGCAACGTTACGAGGAGGCATTGTCGGTGCCCGATGTGGAAGGACTTGTCATCGGCACCCGCCCCGACTGTATGCCCGAGTCCCTCCTGTCCTATCTGCGCGAGTTGCGCAAGCGCACGTTTGTATTGGTGGAGTATGGCATTGAGAGCACCCTCGACAGCAGCCTGAAGCGCATCAACCGTGGCCACACCTACAGCCAGGCCGTGGAGGCGGTGGAGCGAACCGCCACCGCAGGCATTCCCGTGGG
>DCGR01000020.1:11760-21254 GCA_002315285.1 Bacteroides sp. UBA1773
AATCGCGCACCGACATGATCCGCCATGCCGAAGTGCTCAACCAGCTTCCACTCGACACCCTGAAAATACATCAGCTGCAACTCATACGCGGCACACGGATGGCCCACGAATATGAATTGCAGCCGAACGAATTTCATTTGTTCGATGTCGATGAGTACATTGCCTTGGTCATCGACTTCATGGAACGTTTACGTCCCGAACTCACCGTGGAGCGATTTGTGTCCGAGAGTCCGAAACCATTGCTCATCGCCCCCGACTGGGGCATGAAGAACTACGAGGTGACCAATCGCTTACGCCAGACGATGATCCGCCAGCAGCGCTACCAAGGCCGGTGCTACCAGTCCTGAGTCAGAGTTGCCAATCGTCGGTACGGAACGGAGCCACAGGCACACCAAACGTGTTGAACACCGTGCCCACGCACCAGTTGCGGAAGCAGTAGCGCACAGCCACAGGCTCGGTCACCTCGGCACATTTCACCTCGATACCATCGTTGTACAACCTACCAATGGCTGGGTGGAACACCTTGTCGGCGCCTGCCACCTCAAATCCTGTCAAGTCCTGCCCCATTGGAGCCAACCCATTCATCACGTTGTCAAACGTGATGTAGGCCTTTCCGTCCTTCACCGTCATGTTCTTGTAAATAGGTGGATTGGCATCGATGAAGTCCATGCCATAGTCGTTCTTCAGCGCCAGATAGGCCAGTCGGCGACCAACGTCCATCTTCCGGCAAGGGTGAATGGTGCCAAACTCGCCGATATCCACCGTAGCAGCCATGCCACTGTGAGGGATGGTCTTCAGTGTGGCAGCCTGGGCCTCATAGAAGTAACCCGATTGCCAGCTGTTGGGGTCATTGTAAGGATAAGGAGCAATCTGCACGAAATAGAAAGGAGCGTCGGGCACCTGGAACAGTTCGCGCATCATCTTCACGTAAGCCGTCTGCAAGCGGATGTATTGCTCGCTGTTGCCACGGTTTGCCTCACCTTGATACCAGATCATGCCCTTGATGGTGAAAGGCACAAGAGCCGACACCTGTCCGTTGAAGAGCAGACAGGGATATTGGTATGCACGTTTTTTTGCCAGTTCGGCATCGGCCAGGTGGTCGAAGCTGAACTCACCCTTGAAGTTGTTCTCAAGCACGTCGCGGGTCATCCATGTCTCGATGCTGCTGCCGCCCCAGCTGCTCACGATGATGCCCACCGGCACATCAATGGATGCCTGCAACGCTTCGGCAAAGAAGTAAGCCGTTGCACTGGTTCCTGCCACAGCCTCTGGAGTGTGCTCCTGCCACTTGCAATCGATGGTGGGGACAGGAGTAGTCGACGATTTGCGAGTAACGTTGCAGATGCGGATGGGAGTGCTTTTCTTCGCACGTACGATAAACTCTGGTGCCCCCTTGGCCGGCTGTTTGCCATAGCCCTTCACAGGCATCTCCATGTTGCTCTGCCCGGAGCAGAACCACACCTCACCTATCATCACGTTGTCGATGACACACGCCTCACCGTCTCTGTCATCGATAATCAGTTTGTACGGGCCGCCCGCCTGAGGTGTAGGCAGGGCTGTCATCCATTTGCCATTGTTGTCGGCCTGAGCCACAAACGATGTGTTGTTCCACGAAGTGGTGATCCTTACCTGAGCACCTGCCTTGGCTTGTCCCCAGATGTTGGCATTGGTCTGCTGTTGCAGCACCATGCCGTTCGAGAAGAACGATGGCATGTTCACCTTGGCATTCACACTGGCAAAAGCCAGACATGCGAGAATTAAAATCAGTTTTTTCATGAGTTTGATAATTATAAGTTCATAAATCAGCATCACCCTAACTCCCGCAAGCGCAACTGTTCGCACGGCTTCTCATGCAGGGCGACACAAAGATAGCTGTTTTTTTGGCTTACAGCATACGATTTGTGCAGAAAATCAATAAAACCACGACAATTATGTGTGTTATGTGAAAAAAAACGTATTTTTGTCGTGTCAAAGACAAGAGACACAATTATTCACCATTAACATTTCCATCATGAAGAAATCCATTATCCTGACGTGTCTGGTTGCCTCCTTGCTGGCAACGCCCATGCGTGCGCAATTCGACACAAGCGAGCTTCCCGATCCCAAACCCGGACCACAGGAAGCATGGCAAACCCTCAAGGCTCCCAAACTGGCATGGGGGACCATCGACGAGCGCTACTCGCGCAGCCAGCTGCCCAAGGCCGAGAAAACCCCATCGCTCTACGCATGGCGGGGCGAACGTGTCAGCGCACAGGCCATCCTCGCCACGCCCAAGGCTTTGAAGGGCGTCACGTTCGAAGTCAGCGACCTGCGTTGCGGACGCCATTACATCTCATCCAGCAACATCCGCAAGTATTTCGTACGCTATGTGCTCACCGACTATTACAATGCGGTGCAGAAAGACTCCTTCCTCATGGCCGACCGCCTCTCCCCCGTGGCTCAACTCGACATCGATGCCAACACCACACGACCCCTCTGGCTCGACATCCACGTGCCGCAGGAAGCCGTAGCAGGCAAATACACAGGCAAGCTCACCGTCCATTGCGAAGGAAGCGACCTCACACTCCCCATCTCCCTTACGGTGGGCAAACGTGTGTTGCCCGAACCCTACTACTGGAAGTTCCACCTCGACCTCTGGCAAAACCCATTCTCCGTGGCCCGCTACTACAACGTGCCGCTCTGGAGCCAGCAACATTTCGACCTCATGCGTCCCATCATGACGCAGCTAGCCCAAGCTGGACAGAAAGTCATCACCACCTCCATCATCCGTCATCCCTGGGACAGCCAGACCGAAGACCCCTTCGAGAGCATGATTGTGAAGATGAAACACGTTGATGGCACGTGGAGCTACGACTACACCGCCTTCGACAAGTGGGTGGAATTCATGATGAGCTGTGGCATCACCGAACAGATTGACTGCTACACCATCGTGCCTTGGGGATTCTCGTTCGAATACATCGACATGGCATCCTCATCCCTCGTGGAGTTCACCGCCAAACCCGGTGAGAAAGCCTATGAGGATTATCTCCGGCCACTGCTCACCGACTTTGCCAAGCACCTCAAGGCCAAGGGCTGGTTTGCAAGGACCTGCATCGCCATGGACGAACGCCCCATGGACTTGTTGCGCAAGGCATGGGACCTGCTGCGCAGCGTCGATCCCGGCTATCGCATCCAAGGTGCCATCAACTATTCGCCCGAACTGGTGTCGATGATGTACGATGTCTGCCTGTTCTACAAATACACCGACCTCCCCGATGGAGTGCAGCAGGAACGCAAGCAGGCAGGCGAGCCGCTCACATTCTACACCTGTTGCAGTCCCGATCACCCCAACACCTTCACCTTCTCGCCTCCTGCCGAGTCGGCATTCCTGGGATGGCATGCAGCCAACCTCGGCTACGACGGCTACTTGCGTTGGGCTTACAACAGCTGGACCATCACTCCACTTCAGGACAGCCGCTACTTCAAGCGCAACTGGCTCAGCGGCGACTGCTTCTTCGTATATCCAGGCGAAAGCAGCATCCGCATGGAGCGGTTGGTAGAAGGAATCCAGGCCTACGAGAAGATTCGCATCCTGCGTGAAGATGGCGTGCCCGAAGCCAAGCTCAAGGCACTGCTTGCCCCATTCGGCGGCACAGAGTATGCCGAAGGCACCGATGCTCCTGCCATCATCCGTCACGCAAACGCCATGTTGCGCAGATTCGATTAGTCATTGGTCATTCGTGTTAGCGTTAGTATTAGTGAATGCGCGGTCATTCCAACTGATTGAGTCGCTTCTCTATTACTAACGACTAACACTATCCATCCAACCTCATCAACTCCCTCATGAAGGCGTGACGGCGTTTGTATGTTTCCTGAAATTCCTTTTTCAGTTCATGCACCAAAGGCATTGCTTCACTACAGCAGTCAAGAAGTCGCTCCATTTGGAATCTGACAGAACTATAGTCTTTGGAAGTCGCAGTAGCCGCCATTTCGCGGATGGCATCTACATGATGTCGGACAACCAGCATCCTTTGTGCCATGGTTAGGACTGAGGCATATTCCTTGAACGCCTCAAACCCTTCTGTATTTTCCATTTTATCATTGATGCTCAGACAATCACAAAGCAGTTCCAATGATGTTTCCTCCGCCAAAATACGTGCCACACATTTGTGTGTGAACAGCAAACTTCCCTTCATGAGTTCAGTCACGATTTCCTTCAGCTTGACTTTGAACTCGTCATCGGGCATCAGTTTCTTCAGATTCAGGTAGTATCCATACATTTCCTCACTGCAACTATGCCTCATCAGAGAAGCATAATCCTCAATCCGGGTTTCTATTATGCCAAGTTTCTCACATGCTTCAATCCGCTTGATGCAACATTCGTTCACGTAGGAATACTCATCGTGTGGAGTACACTTGATGGCTCTGCCAATGGATTCGATTGCCGCTTCCCACTGTCCGTTGCATAGCTGATTGTCTATGACACGCCTGCTGATTTCGGGCACTCCGAAGTTTTCCTCTGTCAGGGAGGCAGCATCGTTGTCCATGCCTTTACGCTGTAGGAATGATGCCTTACGCATGATCCACTTGTTCTTATCCCTGTTGTATCTCTGGACAGCGATCTTAGTGTCCAGTGTCTTCAGATGTTCGTCGGCCTCCGACAATTCTCCGTTGAGCACACAGAGCAGCATGTCGAAATCGCATATACAGTAATCTGCGTAAGTTTCCATCCTTGCCGCCTTCTGAATCTCTCGCTGGATATCGTTTAGTTTCTTCTGGTCGAACACATCGCGTTCAATCATTTCAATCAGCAAATCCACGCATTTATATGTACAGAAGTCATCCCCATCAAACGAATCATCAGCAAACACTTCATCCTTACTGTATTCCTTGCCTACCGAGCTTATTATCTGACATGCTATGTCAGCTGCTTCATGGCACTTGGCTTTATCCTTCAAGTATTCTGCCTTCTCGTACATTCGCCAGAGCCCCGAGTCTATCTGGTGCCAATCCATGGATGGCCCCCACTTGGAACGTATCTCATCAGCACACAGAAACACGTTTTCCACCTCTTGTCTGAAATCCACACATGCCGTTTCGTCTGGCAGAAACCGCTTGGTCAGCTTCTTGGCCAACGAGGCGTTTCTGTACACCTCCTCCTTCAGGAAGTCATAGAGCTCTTCTTCATCGGTGTATCGGAACACCTTATCCAATGTGTTCTTGTCAATTGTTGCCATACAGAATGATTTTCAATACATGGAACGTCGATAATAGCGAGCAAGAAAATCAAGGTTTGCCTGCGCCATCGCATGTGACTCTGTCGGGGGGTCACCAGCAAACGAGAGGTTACGAAATCCACCATGACCAATGATGTATCGCACACATTCACCACGCAATGCATCCGTGTCAAGGACATACATACTCTCTTGCTCTGAAATGGCTGCGTCATAGAATGGATTATTGTCATCACAAATCGAAGCACAAAGTTCCCTTGCCAACTCCATGCCTCCATCAGTAGGAAGATAAACCAGCAATTCCTTGCTTTCCCTGATATGGTCAGGGAATTTGTCAAACAGTTTGTCTCTGTCTTTTGTCTTCGCTATGTCATCGTGCCATGCTTTCAGGTCATCGAAACTATGGAAATAGTACAGACGTTGTCCGTTGTTCTTGTCAATGACCTTTTGGTAGATACCAATCACACATTTGTGGCTCTCCACAGAATCAAGGTGTTTCCTGATTTCGTCATCAAAGCTTCCATTGAAATGCTGGAACGATGAAATACCCGTCGCATGCCAGCAGTCCTTATACCATGCAAACGCACCAATAACGAGGTTGGCATCCTCATCGAATTCGGACCAGTCAATTCCGAAGTCAGCAAAGCAGACCTTGATTTCCTCCTTGTCCAAACAACGCAAAGCAACAGACTCTTCATCCGCGGCTTCCACCATATACATATCAAAATCCTTGAACCTGATTCCACGTACCCATTCGGCACATTTCCTTACACTTCCGTCTTCGTGGGAAACAAGCATATCGGCATACCACTCCTGCGGCAACGTTGCAAGTGGTCCCCCTTTTTCCTTAAAAGGCATCGTGGAGCGGATATGATAGTTGACATGAGCCCCCAATTGTGACAAATGTCTGTAATAAGCCTCCGTTTCCTGGGCATATCCTTCTGCAGTGACATTGCTGAACGACATGTAGCAACCTTCCGGATCTGATAGCCACGACAGCACATCTCTCATCTTGTAGAAATTGCCCAACACCCGTTCTGAATACATGTCATCGAGCATATCCTCATTGATGGTTATGTCATCAAACACGCCATCCAGATATCCATACACCACCTTTCCCAATGCATCCACGGCAGGCATCAGGGGGTTGGCATAACGCATGTTGTCATAATTTGTCAACGTCATCCAGATGATGAAGGAACACGACTGGATGGACACCTCATCCAATGGCACCTCACATTCTCCCCATTGGAAAGGCATATATGTTCCATACAGGCGTTTATGACCCATACAGAACCCCCTCCACACACCTGCGTCTGCCACTGTATCCTCCAGATGCAGCGTCAGGCGGATGGCCAGGTCCTTCGACACCTCCTTGTTTATATATTCACCACCTGAGAGCAATGTTATCAGCTTCTGCAATTGCTTCGCCACTCTGACATACTCCATGTCCGAAGCATACGGACGATGATTGATGTGATGACTGCGAAAATCTACAGCCGTAATTGGTTTTGTGATTTTGGACATATTGATATATACATTATATATTACTGACACTAAATATTGACACTGACAGGAATTCTCCTCATTCATTAAAGCCTTCACATAGTCGTGCGGCTCGTTCTGCATCGAACGCTTCTGGGTCGAAGCCGTTTTGATCCTCACGTCTTGGGTCTATGGATCCACCCATGCACATCCCACAATCCTCCCCGGACATGCCATCCATTGGTGGTTCTTCCTCGCGTAATGCCCCATATCCACCCACACCGCCACAATCTTCTGGAGGACAGGCACGTTTTCCACCGGCAAATCTGATACGGTGAGGTTCCTCTCCAGCATAGTCAGCCACAGAAGACAGACGTATCTCATGTTGCCAATCATCACCGAAGTCATACTCGAAAATCACCGTCTTTCCCCTTTCGCGCAGAATGTCGGCAATAATGAGCTCTTCGCTTGCGTGCTGTCGGCCACCGTGGAAACCCTTCCTGCCATTAGCGGCACTTTGGTAAGCAGGAACGTACAGGTCATCGCCCACACGAAACTGATGAAAATGACATCCAGACCATCCCATCAAGGGGAGGATGAGTTCTGCCAACCGACGGAGTGTTATATTGCTTGGAACCTCAACCTTTCTCCATATTGCAGGTCTGATACCCTTCAGAGTGATGCGAAACGTATATTTCTTCACTTTCCTGGCTAGCTGATAGTGAGGATAGTTGTCTTCCGTATATTTCTTTCTGGCTGTTGGCATCTTCGTTTTGTGGTACCTGGACTTCATGTCCCGACAGTCCATCACCGACACGACAGGGCCTTGCGCACCTGCTCCGTCAAGTACCCCTTGGGCAAGTCCTTTGCCACCATCACGCTTTTGCCCTGCGCTGCACGCTCAATGTGTCCTCCGCTGTTGGCCACCAGAGTCATCTGCTCCATTTCAAACGGCGTAGGGTCCAGCAAGTAAAGCACCGGCAGGCAGTCGTGCACCACCGCCCAGTCCACACCTGGAGTGTATTTGCAGTTCGATGCGTAGTTCTGCTCCAGTATCCGCTTCAGCCATGGGCACTTGCTGTAGTCCAACGTGGCAATGTCATCCTTCTGTATGTCGGCACGTACGTGAGTGATGTCGAGGGGGAAAAGCACCAGACGCAAGTCACTTTCAAACACGTTCTTCACGGCCAACCCGTCGCCGGCGAAGTTGTACTCCTTGTCGCCATCCTTGTTGAACACCTCTATGCCACCACCCATTATGAGCACCCTGTCGATGTGCTGTCGGGTGTCCGGATAATCCATGATGAGGTGCGAAAGCGTGGCCAGAGGTCCCACGGCTATGTATGTCACCTTCGGCTGCGAGCAGATGTAATCAGCCAGTTCCTTGATACGCTTCGAGCTTGCCAGCACCTCCTCCGTCACCCCGTAGGCGGCAGCCAGCGAGTCGGCAAGGTTTGCCAGCCCGTCGTTACCATGGAAGTCGCCACACGTCACCTCATGTCCATCGTATGGAGTTTCCGCACCCCGAGCCACCACACAGTCCAGTCCGAAAGCCCGTGTCAGCACATGCGCATTCTTGTTCGCCATGCCTATCGGGATATTGCCGAATGTGCCCACCACCCAGTCGGAGGTGCGGTCCGACAGCCCCAGCAGGAAGAGAGCCAGCGTGTCATCGGTGCCAGGGTCGAAATCCAGCACCACAGGATTGGTGTCCTTCACATCTGGCTTGTTGGCATCATTGTCCGAGCACAACATGCACAAGGTGGCAAGCGCCACGAGTGCGACTAAAATCAAATGGTTTCTTTTCATATTGTCACTTATTTATGTTGAAATCACAAATTCGTTTACGTCACTTTTTCCAACGCCAGCACCAGCAGAAAAGCCAAGCACTCCCCAAAAAACAATCCACCGCGCGCGCTTCACTGCCAGCCCGACAAACCATTTTTTTTAGGGGGGTGTATCCTGAATGTCGTTTGTCAGCATCCCGTTCGCAGAGTCACCTTTTTCCCACACACACAATTGCGTGCGACAAATCGCAATTACAATGCAAATGTAGTGAAAACAATCCGACATTTCGCCACGAAAACTAAATTTCTTTCGAAATAAGCGACTGAAAATTTGGAATTCGTCATTCAAGACAATAACTTTGCATGACAAACCAACAAAACCAAAACCAAAACTGATAACAACATGAGCAAGAAACAACACCAACCATCGGCCAACGATCCGCGGGAGCCAAAATCCACTTCCACCCACAACTGGTTGCATAACTGTTGTCACCACCACATAGGAGCAGCCACACTGGTAATCGCGATGTGTCTGTCGCTCCCTTCATGCTTGCGAAGTGCTGACAAGGAGCAGGAGCTGAGGATGGCAGTGGAACGCATTTATGAGGGCCGTTTGCAACATGGCAACGCCATCCTCATTGCCGATCCATATTCAGCAGAATTGGAACGTCTGATTGACAAGGATGACGAATATGCCCGCAACACCGCTGAAATCGGTGTGATCGACTATGACATCTGGATCATGGCCCAGGATAGTGACAATCCGAAAATGGAAGTGCGGAAAGTGGTTGTACAAGATGACAATACGGTGGATGTTGACGTAACCATAACCGACATGGGAATACCACCTCACAGCCAGACGCTCCGCCTTGTGAAGGAGAATGACGAATGGCGTGTTGACGATTTCATTGACGAATATGGCTCCTTGAAGGCAAAGCTGAAAGAATTTCATGGCATGAGTCCACTTTAAAATACGGACATTTTCAAGTTCAACATTCCACTTCGTCGA
>DCGR01000096.1:0-1039 GCA_002315285.1 Bacteroides sp. UBA1773
CATGGTTGTATATGGGATTTTCGGACTGAATAGTTATAGAGGTGTACTTACACGAGTCAATAACGAAAAGAAGGAACTACAGAGTCAACTTGACAGACTTCAGGTAGAACACAATAAGACACTTCGTCAGAAGAAGCAATTTAAATTCGTGTTGATATTGTTTGTAGTCTTACTCGGCTGTGCTATTGGCTTGTTTTCACTAAATGACAACTTGAATATTACACGAGATGCGCTTTCAAACGCTAACGACACAATTAGTATGCAAAATGATTCGTTAAATGAAAAGAGTGTAGAAATCTCTAACCTCCATGATGAGAATGATGAATTAGATGCACGCAGACGAGCAGAAGAAAGCAAAAGAATAGCCGCAGAAAACGATTTGGAAGCACTAAAGAAAAGGATTGGAGACAGACAACCTTTTATGATTAAAAGTACTTCTTTCAGTTTCGCTAACGGTTATCTGTCCTTCGACTACTATGGTATGGTGGAAGAATCCGTAAGGATTCAAGTAAAAGCATTTAATGATAGCGCAGAATCGTATAGCAATACTGCTACGATAAGTGTTTCAGAAGGCGATCATTCAGCACGAGTTTATTTGAGCGATAGAATTGACGGTCAGAAATGGTACTCTTTTGAAATACTAAAAGGAAATATAATACTCGGTGGTGGCAGACATAAACAGTAAGTGTACGGTGAACTACGTGTGAATTTTTTGAAGACTTTGTTCTCCAGCAGGCGATTGTCTCAATGGGGGCTGTCTGCCCCCATGGCGACGCCTTCCCTCGAGTGTTTTTCATAGTTTTCACTAGCGGTACCATGCAAGTGAAATGAAAAATCCGACACCGTAAATCAGTGGTACCGTAACACCGAAATGAACCGAGAGAGCGAAATTTGCAGCTTAGTTCCTCCTCACCATCTACAGCATCCAGAACCTTATCTGCCAACCACAAGGTGAGCATTTCCTTTTCGTCCTGATGGAAGTATTCCGCAAGCTTGATGACCTGCTCGCGCTTCGCACGCCTGTCACCACGTTCTATCT
>DCGR01000096.1:1103-3019 GCA_002315285.1 Bacteroides sp. UBA1773
GCACTCCCTGCTCGTCTCTGAGCTCTTTTATCTTATTTCCGAACAACATAATCTACGTCATTTCTAGTCTTCAGCAAATTGCCAGCAAATTAGAAGCAAGTTACCAATAAGTTAAATAAATATATGCATCGTGCTGAAAATCAGTACTTATTATTGTTTGTACACCATCATTCCATGTCTCTTAGCAAGTTACCAGCAAGTTATCGGCAAGTTAAATTATGCCCATATAGGGATGTACTTCATATATCGAGGTGCCGTATTAGGATCAAGTATTTTGATTAACCCCTTGTTGATTGCCTCTTTTATCAACCTTGAAGAACTGCTGGATGAAGTTTCTGGAATGCCAAACCTATCTCTAAGCGACTTATTGGTCAAAGCGTCTCCTTGTATATACATCAAGCAAGCATGCAGATAGCATGACCAAAGTTTATCTTCCATCGGAATGTTACTAAACTCCATTTCCGAGAAAAGTGTAACCTTCGTGCTATCTTGGAACACCTCAATACGAGGAGCAGGCAAGAACTGAGCCTCGCATGCTAACACCATTCTGTCCCATCCACGACCAAGTTCCTCACACATCTTCAACCGACGCATAAGGGAAGCGAGCTTTTCGTTTCTTGACTTTGGAGGATTATCAATGATGCGAAGCACATCTACCAAAGGAGTACCAGGATTCGTTACCTCAACACGGTTCTCGAATATCTCGACAACGGGTGCAGCACCTGTAATATATAGGTCCTGATGTATGAGACTATTCGCAATACTTTCTCTTACAGCAGGCAGAGGGAACTTACTCCTTGTTGACAGCTGAACAGCATTTACATCCTCGTTGCTTGGCAGCAAAGCATTCACGTAGCGCACAAGGTTTTCAAAACATACAGCATAACCTTGGTTGAATGTCTCTTCTTTCTGAATCAGCAAACGGTTTATGCCCTTATACTGCACTACACGCATAGCTTTACGTCCCAATCGAGCAAACTCATTCAAATCTTTTGCAAAGAGCAATGCTCCCAGATTGGTTATCGAATAAAGTCCATTATCCTGCAGCTGGATAATGCCATCCTCCTTCAGGTAATGCACAACAGCATCCTTCTCTGTTGGCTGAGGTATCTTAAGCAGAGTAAAGTACGCATCTACCTGAAGTGAGCGGATAATATCCTCGTACCTCTGATCCGTCTTCACGCATACATCCTCAAACTGAGCATGACGCAACTTATCCCAAAGCTGAGCACGGAACACCGGGAACTCATGCAACTTCTTTGTGTAGCTACCACTACGGATGTAGTCTATCTTCTGGAATGCAACAGGCTCATTGAGTGCCTTGTGAATACGCATCAGCTCAACATGCTTACCATCTATCTCTGTCTCATAGAATTCGAAGTCAGCATTCTTCGACAACAGATAGCGAAGCCAGTTCTCCAACTCCTGCTCACCTTTCTTCTCAAGTTGAAGCCGCACCTTTGTACCCACTATCTCATGAGTCTCATCATCAACGCCCCATATCATGTAGGCATAGTCTCGATCGTTAAGAGTCGCACTATTGGCAAGCGCACTAATATCCTCACCAACCATCGTCGGCTCGCAGTTATTATGTTTGAACTCTACCCAACCCACTTCCTTAGGAAGCTTGCTGAGTTCTTTTACAAGTATGTCAATATTTCCTAGCATATTGTTATGGTTGCAATGTTTCTACATTCTTCTTTGAAAGCATCAAGTTTTTTTACGAGACTAGCACATCTTCCATATCATTCGGATATAAGAAGGACTATCGGAATCTTCTGCATTTTTTTGTAATTCCCAATTCAAAATGTAGTCAGGAGCCATGATATTGAAGCACAATTGTCTTATACTTAAATATAACTAAAGAGGTCTTCGTGTTGACCTGAGCTCGCGAAGGTCAATTTGAAGACCGAGTT
>DCGR01000096.1:3031-26673 GCA_002315285.1 Bacteroides sp. UBA1773
ACAGCGTAGTTACACATATATATTATGGGGATTAACCCCATTCTCGAATTGCACACAATTGAAATTCAACTAAATAGGAAAACAAGATTTCGCGTACAAATGTACAACTTCTTTATGGAATGACCAAATATTGAGCAAACAAGTTGATCCGGATGGCTTTAGCTTTCCGCAGGAATTAGTACAACAGCCTATACTAAAAGGAAATATAATACTCGGTGGTGACAGACATAAACAGTAAGTGTACGGTGAACTACGTGTGATTTCCAAGTCTCCGACGGATGTTGCCCAATATCAGCCGGAGACTTGTACTGTCGTAATGTTTTATGTTGCTTGAGCAACGACTATTTCAAATGGTCGTTGATGAAGTTCTGGCGAGCCTTTCCAATGGTTTCGTTCCACTCCTTGTCGAAGGGCTTGTTGGTGCCCGAATGCCAGCGGTAAGGATAGGGATGTATCTGCTTGTCGGGCGAAGTGGATACGTTGTAGGCCGCATGGACACCTCCAGGGTGACAGGTCTCGTCAATCATACCCGATACCATGAAGAGTTTTGCCTTCGTGAACTGCAAGAACAACGCGCCATCGAAATAAGGCAGGATGCTTTTGCCCAGTTCGGTGGCAGCATCCTTTTCATAAGGTGCAGGCCATCCGCTTTGACGGTTGTCAAGGAAACCTCCGAGATCGGTCAGCGCGGGTACATTGGCCACAACGGCAGTGATGCGGCTGTCGAGTCCGGCAATGGCTTCGGCCTGTCCGCCTCCCTGACTTTCGCCTTGCACCAACACGCGGCGCCCATCCCATTCGGGCAAGCTACACACATAATCCATGGCACGGACTTCACGCAGGAACATCAGTCGGAAGTAGAAGCTTTCCTTATCGACCAACGGACGGGAAGAGTAATCCTTCAACTCGTTTTGCTCCAAGTCAACGTAATACTCCTTGGGCAAACCTTCGGGATATCCATGGGCATTGATATCGATGGCAATACAGCCATTACCACTCTTGGCATATCTCACGGCATCTTCGACAGAAGCGTGACACCAGTATCCAGAAACGCCTGCGGAGTGTACATTCAGGAAAATGGGCAATGACCCTTTTGCAGCCTTACGAGGCTTGACGAGGAAGCCACGTACCGGATTGCCTTCGGGCATGGAGATTTCTATGCCGTAAGCTTCAAAACGTTTGGCATCTTCCTTGTCGTTGATTTTCATTTTCTTGAGTGTCACCTCGGGTTTCGACTTGCGGAGCTCGGCTTTCTGATTGTCCCAATATGCCATGAAATCGGCGGGTATTTCGTAGCCCGGGCGCATTTCCTCGGGTGCTACCATAAAACCTATCATGGACGAGGATTTCTCGTCGGCTGCGACCGACAACATGATGGCTTTCGGCTGTTGATAGACAGCTGAAAAGATAAGTTTCGGTTCGGTGGTAAGGTCGAGGGGAATCCGAACGGGCGACTCTTTCCTAGTGCCGTAATACCTTGTGCCCCCATCGTAGATGGACATGGCAAGAGGTTTGCTGAACTGTTCGGTGAGTTGTCCATAAATCTTAATGGTGTCTCCCTTTGCAAACACACCATCGCGGCTGTTGATGGTAAGGCGGACTTGCTCAAGCAATGCGCGTTGTGCATGCAATGGTGAGAATGCAAGAGCGAACAAAATGCAGCATGTGCCAAAAATGACGTTACGTTTCATGGTCATGAAAATGTGAATTAAGTGTTGTGCGAAAATGTTTTGGCTTCTATAAAGAGTAAAAGCGAGGAAAGTATATGCTTCCCTCGCTTTACTTTATCTACTCGTATTACTTTTGTAATTGGAGAATTACTTCAGAGCATTGGCATACTTGGCAAACTCGATGTCGTTGGCAGCCTTGGCAGCCAAAGAAGAATCCTTAGCGATGGCGCTCTTCAAAGAGCTGCTTACCAATGAAGCGTTTTCGGTGCGAGCACCTACGATTGCCATCAGGTAGTCGGTCATGGCATCCTTGTTGGCAACAGCCTGCAGAGTAGCTTTGGCCTTGTTGTAATCCTTGTTCAGGATCTGAGCCTGAGCTGCAGAGTTGGTCTTTGCATCACCAAATGCGCTGACAGCCTGAGCATATTTTCCCTGCTTGATGTAGAGGTTACCAAGAGCTTCGTTAGCAGCATCAGCACCGGTTGCCTTGCCAAGGTATGCTTCGGCAGCAGGTACGTTGTTGTTTACGAGTTCGCAGAGACCCAAGTTGGCGTTTGCTTCAGGAGCATTGGCGTTCTTTGCAAGAGCCTGCTTGAAGTAGTTCTGAGCCTGTGCCAAATCGCCAGCTTCGAATGCCAACTCACCAAGGTTGTTGTATGCGCGGTAATCGTTAGGATAGAGCTGTGTGGTCTTCTGGAAGATAGCCTGCTGACGAGCCTTGTCGTTGGTCAGTGTGGCGGCGTACAGAATTTCTTCTACGCTCAGCACCTTGGGATCCGTATCGAAGGCTTCGTTGATTTCTTCATCCGAACGGCCAATGATTTCATAGTTGGCAGTCAGGCGTGCGCGACGGAGCTGTGGCAGGATGTCGTCGGCCAATGTCTTGTAAACTGAAGAAATGTTCTTAATCTCAGATTCACGCTGTTCGGGATCCTTGTACATGGAAAGAACGCGAAGAATCAGGTCCTTGTCCTGCAGGTTAGACTTGGAAACGAGTTCCTGGAAGCCTTCCCAGTCCTGTGCAGTGTATTTTGCATCAACAGTAGCGTCAACCTTAGCCTTCTTCAATTGCTTTGCAAGATACTTCTCAGTGTTGTTTTCACGGTTTTCAGCAAGACCGGAGTTCAACTGAACACCGCCATCAGGAGATGCGTATGCAGAAACCTCGATATTGTCGAGCTTGAAGTTCTTCTTGTCAGCGTCAACCTCAGAAACCTTTGCATAGAAGTCTTTCAACTCGCCCTTCTTCAACTCGCTGTTGCGAAGGTTAGCCTGCTGGATGAGGAACATGATGTTGGCTTCCTGAGCCTGCTTGATGATGCGCTGGTAAGCGTCCTTTGCATTGGATGCGTTGGAAGAACCGGCTGTAGCCAATTCAGAAGTAGCGATGACACCATCAGCAATCTTCACAGAAGGAATAGTGTAGGTCTTGCTACCCTTTGTCACAACGAAATCCAGGTAGAGTTCTGACTTGGCCATTTCAGGAACATAGTCGAAAGAAGCCTTCATGGTGTAGTCGCCACCTGCCTTGTAAGAGATGGTCTGACCGTTACCTTCTACCTTCTCGCCCTGGAAGAATGCAGGCTGGCCTTTGGCTTCGCCACCATTCCAACGAAGAACCGGAGTCACTTCTACAGATACTTTCTTCTTGAAGTATTTCTCAGGGAATTTTCCGTAAATAGTTACGGGAACCTTACCTGCTACTGCTTCCAACACTTCGGGATCAGTCGTGAAGTATTCAGAAGACAATGCGCCCATCTTGCTACAAGATGAAAGCACAATCACGAACAACGCCACAAGTGGCAAATAAATCTTTTTCATAACTTTATTATTAAACATTAAAAAAATATAGTAATTCAACTTATCGACAACACGTATATTTGCGCAAAAATAAGGATTATTTCTTGAAACACGCAAATTATTTGCAAAAAAAATGTTTTTTTTCGTCATTTCAGGATGTTTCGTTCTACAAATGTTCATTTCTCAGGTGAGGAATGTTCCTTGGCCCACTTGATGTTGCGTGGATGGTGAAGCAGTATTTCACTTCGTAACATGTGACGGTCTATATGGGTATAGATTTCGGTGGTCCCAATGCTTTCATGTCCCAGCATACATTGTATGGCGCGTAGATTTGCTCCTCCTTCGAGCAAATGGGTGGCAAAGGAGTGGCGGAAGGTGTGAGGACTTATTTTCTTTTGCAAATGAATTTGCCGTGCCAGTTCCTTGATGATGTGGAAGACCATGATGCGACCAATGTTGGTGCCACGTGAGGTGAGAAACACCAAATCGTCGTATCCGGGTTTAGGCTGAAAGTCGAGGTTGCGTGTGATGAAGTAGTTCTGCAATTCCTTGATGGCTTTTTCAGAGATAGGTACCAACCGCTGTTTGCTGCCCTTGCCTTCCACCTTGATGAATCCCTCGTCGAGATATAGGTCTGACATCCTTAAATCGCAGAGTTCGGACACGCGCAGCCCGCAACTATACAGTACCTCGAGCATGGCCCTATTGCGATGTCCCTCTCGGGTGCTGAGATTGATGGCTGCGAGCAACGCATCTATTTCGTTCATCGTAAGCACTTCGGGCAAATGTACACCGATGTTGGGCGACTCCAGCAACTCACAAGGGTCGTTGTCGATGTAGCCATCCAAAAGCAGGAAATGATAGAACGACCTTATCCCGGAAAGGATACGGGCTTGCGAACGAGCTTGAATGCCGATGTCGCGCAAGCCTGCCGAGAATGACTCAAGATGGGCCAATGTGACTTCCGTAGCTGATAACCCTTCGGTGGCCAGGAAGTTGAACAATTTCGAAATATCGGTCAGATAAGCATCAATGGTGTTTGCTGAAAAACCCTTTTCCAATTGCAGAAATTGCCTATATTTGGTTAATATCTTTTTTGTTTTATCCTCGTTTTCCATTGTTTTTTGTACTTTTGCCACAAAGATAGGAATAAAAATGAAGAAACTTGTCATAATCAATGGGCCAAACTTGAATTTGCTTGGCACACGCGAGCCTCAGGTATATGGCAACATGTCGTTCGAACGCTATTTGGAGATACTTCGCAAGGAATATCCGATGGTAAAGATCGATTATTTGCAGACGAACATGGAGGGCGAAATCGTGAATGCCCTTCAGGAGTATGGCTTTCAGGACACTGGTATCGTGCTGAATGCCGCAGCGTATTCGCACACCTCCATAGCCATACTCGATGCCATCAGAGCCATTCAAGCACCAGTGGTGGAAGTTCACATTTCGAACATCTACAGCCGTGATGAGTTCAGGCATCATTCGGTTCTTTCCGCAGCTTGTGTCGGAGTGATTATCGGATTCGGCTTGCTTTCATATAGATTGGCCATAGAAGCACTGCTTGATGAATACGACACCACAAATAGATGACTACATACTGCAGCACATTGATGCGGAAAGCGAATATCTGCAAAAGCTCTATCGCGACACTCATGTGAAGCTGCTGTATCCACGAATGGCATCAGGACATCTGCAAGGACGATTGCTGAAAATGCTGGTGGGAATGGTCCGCCCCCAAACGATTCTCGAAATAGGCACTTACAGTGGCTATTCGACCCTCTGTATGGCCGAAGGACTGGGTGATGGCGGGGTAATACACACTTTTGAAATAAACGATGAACTGGAGGAATTTACACGCCCGTGGATCGAACGGTCGGCATTTGCGAAAAACATTGTGATACACATTGGGGATGCCTTGCAACTGATACCTCCCATGAACATGATGTTCGACATGGCATTTGTAGATGGTGACAAACGTCACTATGCCGACTACTATACGATGATAATGCCCAAACTAAAGACGGGAGGATATATTGTTGCCGACAATACGCTTTGGGATGGACATGTGACAGAGAGAGACACGCACGATGCACAGACTTTGGGCATTCGGTTGTTTAATGACATGGTGGCTTCGGACGAGGATGTGGAAAAAGTGATCTTGCCATTGCGCGATGGACTGACTATCATTAGAAAAATGAAATAATCATCAATACATATATCAAGAGAATGGAAACAACCAGACAGAACAAGATTTGCCGACTCATCCAAAAGGAGCTGAGTGATATCTTCCAACAACAAACCCGGACAATGAATGGAGTACTTGTCTCGGTAACCACCGTGCGCATCAGTCCAGACCTAAGCATTGCACGCGCATACCTCAGTGTTTTCCCTTCGGAAAAAGCGGAGGAAATAGTGGCGAACATCAACAACAACATGAGGTCAGTGCGTTACGAATTGGGCACGCGTGTACGTCATCAACTGCGCATCATCCCTGAGTTGAAATTCTTTGTGGATGATTCGCTCGACTATGCTGCGCATATCGACGACTTGCTGAAAAATTAAGGGGAAGAATGTAGTGAGACTTTCGTTCTTCATAGCCAAACGCTATCTGTTCAGCAAGAAGTCGCATAATGCGATCAATGTCATCTCTGCCATATCGGTGTGTGGTATAGCTTTTGCCACGCTGGCATTGGTTTGTACGTTGTCGGTATTCAATGGATTCCATGACCTGATGGAGTCGCTGTTCACTGCCTTTGACCCAGAACTGAGAATCAGTCCGACATCGGGTAAGGTGTTTGACCTGAACGATTCACGCATCAAGCAAATAAAGTCGTGGAACGAAGTGGCCGTGTTCAGTGCTTCGTTGGAGGACAACGTGATGGTGCAATACAAGGACAGACAAATCATGGCGACCATCAAAGGAGTGGAAGAGAATTATGAACAGCTGACAGACATTGACAGCATTTTGTATGGGAAAGGTGACCCGTGTCTGCATACGGAACATTTTGATTATGCCCTGCCGGGCATGGGACTTGTTTCGGCACTCGGATGCGGAGTCCGCTTCGTTGACCCACTGACCATTTATGCTCCCATACGTGGAGCAAAGATCAGTATGAACAATCCGGCTGCGGCTTTTCACAAAGCCCAGCTTTATTCATCGGGGTTAGTATTCATGGTGAACCAGGAGCAATATGATGAATCGTATCTATTGGCTCCACTGCAGTTTGTGCAAAAGATATTCGATTACGACACTCAGGTAAGCGCCGTGAACCTGCGGTTGGAAAAAGGGTGTGACATCAACGACATAAAAGGACGCATCACAGATACCTTAGGAACAGACTTCATGGTGCAAGACCGATTTGAGCAACAGGCAGAAACATTCAACATCATGAAAGTAGAAAAGCTGGTGTCTTACCTTTTCTTGTCGTTTATTTTGTTCATAGCCTGCTTTAATGTGATTGGTTCGCTTTCAATGCTCGTATTGGAGAAACGTAGCGACATTGCCACATTACACAATCTGGGGGCTGATGACCACTTGGTGTCGCGAATTTTCCTGTTCGAAGGTTGGCTCATATCGATTCTTGGAGCAATCATAGGCATCGTGCTGGGAGTAATACTCTGCTTGTTGCAACAACATTGGGGGCTGATTTCGTTGGGCAGTGACTTCATTGTGGACGCATATCCTGTCAGTGTGCATGTTGCGGATATAGTAGGCGTTTTTGCTACTGTGCTCATCATTGGCCTTATGGCCGTGTGGATTCCTGTACATCGATTGCGTAATTCGTTGTTATCGTTTAACAAATAAAAGGATATTTATGAAAAGACATCTATTCAGTGTATTGGTCGCATGCCTGATGGTTATTGGCGCATGTGCGAAGAGTGACGTCCCTATGGTGGTTGCCCACCGTGGAGCCTGGATTAAGAATCTCATTCCGGAAAACAGTCTGGATGGCATCCAGATGGCACGAAGATTTGGCATTGGCTGTATAGAATGCGATGTGAAATATACATCGGACAAAGTGATGGTGGTGATGCATGATGCGACCATAAACCGCACAATGCGAAATGCGAAAGACTACAGCGAGATACAGGAACCCGTGAAAGTATCGGAAAAGACTTTTGCCGAACTCCGGAAAGACTATGTGCTTGCATCGGATGACCCTGCTTATCGGAAGCCCATACCCACATTGGAAGAAATGCTTCTGGAATGCAAGAAATACGATATTGTGCCAATGCTTCATAGCCATCTGACCGAATCGTATGAAAAAGCACAAGAGGTCATGGGCGACAAGTGGGTGTGCTTCATGTCGGATGACATATTGGCCTTACAGGCCCGCAAGTTCTCAGGATGCTTGGTGCTGCTTGACCCGGGAACGGATACTGTTGACAATGTCATCAAACGACTTGAACGAATAGGACGTCCATGCGGCATATCAACGATGAAATACAAGATGCTCGACAAGAATTACATTGCCCCATTGCGTCGTTTGGATTTTGAAGTGCAATCTTCCATATTTCCCACTCCACATGAAATGCAATCGATACATGATGGCGTGTCTATCGTGTTGTCGGATTTCAGTTGGTCGCAGGAGAAAATCATGAAAAAGTGTCAGACGGATAAATGGAATTGGAAAGGCTCATTACAAAAAGGTGAAAAAATAGAAACGACGATGGAACAAAAACCATCGTTGGGCGCAATGACATTGCAGATCATGTTTGAGGGCAAGGTGCGCATAGCCGTGAACGGAGAGCGTACATACGAAGTCGAACATGACCGAATGGACAGTGAACATGCAGGATGGCGCATGAACGACACGAAAGCTCATCTGGTGATAGAGGCAATGGAAAATACGCTCGTCAAGAAGGCACAGGCCAAATTCTACGCCATCCCTTGACGAGTACTACGACGCTGTTTTTTTTGATTTTGTCGAATAGTTACCTTCGTGGCATATAACGGGTTCCTCCAGTCTTCCGATGGCGATGGAGCCCTATTGCACCCTCAGGACGGTAAGAAATTCTCGTTTCTGCGCCTAAGAGCTCTTGCCCGTAAAGCCTGAACCACTTTGGAAAAAGGGACTTCGGCGTGCCATGTCGTAGAGGCAGAAAACGACTAATTGCGGCGGTTTTTTGTATTTTGGCGAAAATATTCCTATCTTCGCGCACAAATTATCAATAAGTATTTATGAACGAATCACAAGATTTAATCCACCTCATCGTTGAGGGCATTCAAAATAAGAAAGGACGTAAGATAACCATTGCCGACATGAGCGTGATCGATGGCGCCATCTGTAACTATTTTGTCATCTGCCAAGGAAATACTCCGACTCAGGTCGATGCCATCGCTGACAGCGTATGGGAATTGTTGCTCGACAAATGCGACTTAAAACCATTTGCAGTTGATGGCGTACGGAATGCTCAATGGATTGTGATGGATTATGGTGAGGTGATGCTACATGTTTTCATACCCGAGGCACGCAATTTCTACAATCTGGAAAACCTTTGGGCAGACGCGACATTAACAGAAATAGCCGATATTGAATAATATGAATCAGGATATGCCTAACGACAACACCCCCAAGAAACCCCAGCGCCCCCACAAGCGATCAGGTCTGTCATGGTTTTATACCATCATTTTCTTGACCTTGGGATTCTTCTATTTTACAAACAACCGAAGTTTTGGAAGTGATCAAGACACTTCATATACAGACTTCAAGGAATATATTGAAAAGGGTTATGTAAACAAGATAATCGCTTTCAACAACAATTCGCTTGAGGTCTTCATCAAGCCTGAACATGCAAAATCGGTTTTCAATGAAGACTATAGCAAGCTTTCAAGAAATCCGTCGGTCGTCGTGCAGATTGGTTCGATGGAAACCTTCGATAAGTATATAGAACAGAAGCAGGCGGAGGGTATATACAAAGGTGAATTGACCTATGAAAAGCACAGCGAAATATGGTCTTCACTCTTATGGAACGTCCTGCCTATTGCGGTTCTGATTGTATTCTGGATTTTCATCATGCGCAGAATGAGTGGCGGAGGAGGCAGCGGAATGGGGAATCCATTCAACATAGGCAAAAGCAAGGCCCAAGTGTATAAAAAGGATGAGCATGAGCATCGGATAACATTCAAGGATGTGGCTGGGCAGGCAGAAGCGAAAACTGAGGTCCAGGAAATTGTCGATTTCCTGAAAAACCCGAAGAAATACACTAACCTTGGAGGAAAAATACCCAAGGGAGCCTTGTTGGTGGGTCCTCCTGGAACGGGTAAGACGCTGTTGGCAAAAGCTGTGGCCGGTGAAGCCGATGTGCCATTCTTGTCGCTCTCCGGAAGCGATTTCGTGGAAATGTTCGTGGGCGTTGGTGCCAGTCGTGTTCGTGATTTGTTCCGTCAGGCAAAGGCATCGGCTCCTTGCATCATCTTCATCGACGAGATTGATGCGGTGGGTCGTAGCCGCAGCAAGAATCCTAACATGAACTCAAACGATGAGCGAGAGAACACCCTCAACCAACTCCTCACAGAGATGGATGGTTTCGACACGAATAGTGGTGTCATCATATTGGCAGCCACAAACCGGGCCGACATACTCGACAAGGCTTTGCTACGAGCCGGACGATTTGACCGACAGATTCATGTTGACTTGCCCGACTTGAATGAGCGCAAAGAAGTGTTTCAGGTACATTTGCGCCCACTGAAACTCGACCCCACTGTAAGTATTGATACCTTGGCCCGACAAACACCAGGATTTAGTGGAGCTGACATCGCCAACGTGTGCAACGAAGCTGCGCTGATAGCGGCCCGACACAACAAGCCACTTGTCACCAAACAGGATTTCCTTGATGCCGTGGATAGGATCATCGGCGGATTGGAGAAGAAAACCAAGGTGATGACGGCCGAGGAAAAACGTGCCATCGCTCTGCACGAGGCCGGACATGCCACCCTTTCATGGTTCCTTGAGTTTGCCAATCCACTCATCAAGGTCACCATTGTGCCACGAGGAAGGGCACTTGGCGCAGCATGGTATATGCCAGAGGAACGACAGATTACCACCAAAGAGCAAATGCTCGACGAGATGTGTGCCACATTGGGTGGTAGAGCCGCCGAAGAGTTGTTCTTAGGGCACATCTCTACTGGAGCCATGAACGATTTGGAGAAAGTCACCAAACAGTCGTATGCCATGATAGCCTATGCTGGTATGAGCGAGAAACTTCCGAATATCTGTTATTACAATAATAATGAGGAATACAGTTTCCAGCGTCCATACAGCGAAAGCACAGCCAAACTCATTGATGAGGAAGTGCAGCGCATGATTGCAGGCCAGTATGAGCGTGCGAAAGCCATGCTTGCCGAACACAAGGAAGGACATCAGCAGTTAGCCGACAGGCTGATTGCGAAAGAAGTCATCTTTGTCGAGGACATGGAAGACATATTTGGTAAACGTCCGTGGGCTTCGCGATCGGAGGAAATCTTACATGAGGATTCTGACAAATCAGACAACACAACAACTACATCATGAATCGGAACCTTCTTCAAAGAACAGTCACAGGCACCTTTTTCGTTGCCTTGCTGGTGGGGTGCATAGTATTGTCACCAATCTCATTCGCATTGCTGTTTTGTTTCATCTGTGCCTTGTCTGTCAATGAGTTTTGCAATCTGATGAACAAGCAGGATGATGTGAATGTGAATAGATTTGTGTGCATCATAGGTGCCATTTGCTTATTCCTGAGTTTCTTCTACTGCAACATCTATCCAGGACAATACTCGATTCTGATAGCTTACGTTTTCATCCTCATTTACTTATTGGTGAGTGAGCTGTATCGGAAGAGAAAAAGTCCCATTGCGAACATCGCTTTTGCCATGATGAGCCAGCTCTATGTGGCACTTCCTTTCGCGTTGCTCAACGTGTTGGCTTTCCAATCGGCCGACGACAGCGATTTCACGCAATACAATTTCATACTTCCTCTAAGTGTGTTCGTCTTTATCTGGATCAACGACACAGGTGCTTACTGCACAGGAATGCTGTTTGGCAGGCATCGGTTGTTCGAACGGATCTCGCCCAAAAAGTCATGGGAAGGAAGCATTGGCGGTTGTGCTTTCTGTTTGTTGGCCGCTTGGGGCATCAGCTTGTTTTTTGGTGATGTCATGCCGACATGGAAGTGGTTGGGATTGGCATTGACGGTTGTGATATTTGGTACGTGGGGCGACTTGACCGAATCGCTTATCAAACGTACGTTGGGCATCAAGGACTCGGGCAACATATTGCCAGGACACGGTGGAATGCTCGACCGCTTCGACAGTGCCTTGATGGCAATACCCACAGCCATCCTTTATCTTTATTTCTTGTAATTGGCATGTCGAAACCACTCATACTGATATCAAATGATGATGGGTATCAAGCCAAAGGACTTCACGAACTGATACAAGCATTCAGAGCAGTGGCTGAACTCTATGTGGTAGCACCCGATGGAGGACGGTCGGGTGCCTCGTGCTCCATTCACATGTTTTCCACTGTGCGATGTGACTTGATTTGTTCCGAGCCAGATCTGACCATGTATAAATGTAGCGGTAGTCCCACCGACTGTGTCAAGTTGGGCATCCATAAACTTTTGCCTCGCACGCCAGACTTGGTTATTGGAGGCATCAATCATGGAGAAAACTCCGCCTCATGCGTACACTATTCGGGCACCATGGGAGTTGTAATGGAAGGGGCTATGAAGAATATTCCTTCCATCGGTTTCTCGTTGTGTTCCGACAAGTCTGATGCCGATTTCGCTCCTGTTCTGCCATACGTGCTGAAAATCACGAACACCGTATTGCAAAAAGGGCTACTTCCTTGGACTTGCCTTAACGTGAATTTCCCCAACTTGCCCATATATAGAGGTGTAAAGGTGTGCAGACAAGCCAAGGCAGTATGGACCAACGAATGGGAGGAACGCACCCATCCCAACGGATTCGACAAATATTACTGGATGATAGGTGACTATGTCCATCTTGAGCCTGAAGCCGAAGATACGGATTTATGGGCCCTGACGCATGGCTATGTGTCGATCACTCCCACACAAGTTGACATGACGGCCTATTTGCAGAAAGAGACAATGGCCGATTGGAATTTTGGAGTATGAGGTATTATCTTATAGTGGGTGAGGCATCCGGCGATTTACATGCGTCGAATCTGATGCGATCGCTGAAAAATCACGATTCGGAAGCGCAGTTCCGCTTTTTCGGAGGCGATCTCATGAGCAGGCAAGGAGGCTTTCGGGTGCGCCATTACCGGGAGTTGGCTTATATGGGATTCATCCCTGTACTCCTTCATTTGCGAACAATTTTCAGGAATATGCGTTACTGCAAGGGCGACATATTGCAGTGGCGTCCTGATGTACTCATTCTCGTTGATTATCCAGGTTTCAATCTTGATATTGCTGCATACGTTCATAAGCATTCCGACATACCTGTCTATTATTACATTTCTCCCAAAATATGGGCATGGAAGGAATACCGCATCAAGGCAATCAAACGTGACATCAATCATTTGTTTTCAATACTCCCATTCGAAGTGGAGTTCTTCAATAAGCACCACTATCCTATCCATTACGTGGGTAATCCGTGTGTCGATGCGGTAGAATCGTTCAAGGCATCAGCGCCTCAAGTAAGGTCGTCCAGGCCTGTCATTGCAATCTTGGCTGGGAGCAGGAAACAAGAAATCAAGGACAATCTTCCCATCATGCTGAAAGCTGTCATGCCGTTTGCGGAAACGTATGACCTGGTCGTTGCCGGAGCTCCAAGCATAGATGAAAGTTATTATCAGGATTTCCTGTCGGATTACCCTCAAGTCAAGCTCCTGTTCGAGTCCACATATTCCATCCTATCACATGCACATGCGGCTGTGGTGACTTCAGGAACAGCCACTTTGGAAACAGCTTTGTTTCGAGTCCCCCAAGTGGTGTGTTATTATGCCCCATTCGGCAAATTGGTCAACCAGGTGAGGCGATGGCTCATCAAGGTGCCATTCATTTCGCTTGTGAATTTGATTGCAGGAAAAGAAGTGGTCAAGGAACTTGTTGCTGACACCATGACCGAAGAAAACGTTCATAGAGAATTGGAGTCGCTTCTCGATAATAATTCTTTGGCACGTAAACAAATGATTGACGATTACGAACGAGTGGCCCAAATACTGGGACCCAGTGGAGCCTCTGACTTTGCGGCGAAACAGATGCTTGGATACCTTAAAAATAGTCAATAATATACCTTTTTGGATATTTTTTCCTATCTTTGCCACAAATTCAATTTTTTATATGGGAAAAATTATTGCTTTAGCAAATCAAAAAGGTGGAGTAGGCAAAACGACTACAACTATCAACTTAGCTGCTTCCTTGGCTGTACTCGATAAGAAAGTGTTAGTGGTCGATGCCGACCCACAAGCCAATGCATCATCCGGATTAGGCGCTGACATTAAGGAAATAGATTGTAGCATTTATGAATGTCTTATCGGTCAGAGTGAAATTACGGATGCCATCTGCACTACAGACATCAAAAATCTCGATCTTGTGTGTTCGCATATAGATCTTGTCGGAGCCGAAATAGAGATGCTCAACCTTGACCATCGTGAGAATATCATGCGTAAGGTACTTACGCCCATCAAGTCGGAATATGATTATGTTCTCATCGACTGCTCTCCTTCGTTGGGCCTTATTACCATCAATGCACTTACTGCTGCCGATTCTGTGATTATTCCTGTGCAGTGTGAATATTTTGCCTTGGAAGGCATCAGCAAACTGCTCAATACCATCAAGATCATCAAGACCAAGCTCAACAAGGATTTGCAGATCGAAGGATTCCTTCTCACGATGTTCGATTCGCGCCTACGTCTGGCCAATCAGATTTACGAAGAAGTGAAACGTCATTTCCAGGAATTGGTGTTCAAAAATGTTATCCAGCGAAACGTGAAATTGGGCGAAGCACCAAGTCATGGAAAGCCTGTCATTCTTTACGATGCTGATTCTATCGGTACGAAGAACTACATGGATTTGGCGAAAGAAATTATCGGCAACAACAAATAGTTTTCATACTCTCAACAATATCTTCATGACAGTAAAAAAGAAATTTGCCTTAGGAAGAGGTCTGGATGCTTTGATTGCAACAGACGAGGTGAGTACTTCGGGGTCTTCATCCATCAATGAAGTAGAACTCGACAAGATTCATGCCAACCCTAACCAGCCTCGCCGAGAGTTCAATCAGGAAGCTCTACAGGAACTGGCCGATTCCATCAGTGAAATAGGAATCATACAACCCATCACATTGCGGAAAATGGACGACGATTCCTATCAGATCATTGCAGGCGAACGACGCTATCGGGCCTCGATATTGGCAGGGTTGAAAACCATACCTGCCTATATCAAAACGGCCGATGATGAGAATGTGATGGAAATGGCCCTCATCGAAAACATCCAGCGTGAAGACCTCAACTCGCTTGAAATAGCATTGGCCTATCAGCATCTGCTCGAACAATACAATCTTACGCAAGAACGCCTGAGCGACAGGGTAGGCAAGAAACGCACCACTGTAGCCAACTATTTGCGCTTGCTGAAATTGCCGGCTCCAATCCAGGTCGCCCTGAAAAACAGGGAAATAGATATGGGACATGCACGCTCACTATTGGCGCTGAACAGTCCCAAGGATCAAATCCGTTTGTTTGATGACATCAAGAAACACAATTTCTCCGTACGCAAAGTGGAGGACATGGTAAAAGCCATTCTCAGTAAGACGGGTGATGATACACAGGATGAACCCGTTGCGCATACCAAAAGCAGTGTGGAATACGATGCATATCAAAAACGTATCAGCAAATGCATGGGCCCAAAAATCAAATTGAGTTATAATGCGCAAGGCAAAGGGAAAATCAGCATCCCATTTGCCAGTGAAACTGAATTGCAGGAATTAGTGACGTTGTTGGAGAACATAAAGCAATCGTAACAGTGCAACGTAAGTGGAATTCATACAAATTATTGATAGCCATGCTATTATTCATGGGAAAGCTGTCATTGTCTGCTCAAGAGGTCAATACTGCACTCAAGACCGACAGCGCGGCTTTCTTCCTGCCTTTGCCTGTTGATTCCATCTCACTCGCTCACGAAGCCGACTCATTAGCCCATCATACGGCACTTTCCAAAGGAAAATTCATTCCCAATTCGGCACGTTCCACATGGCTCGCATTGGTTTTCCCCGGTGGAGGACAAATTTATAATCGCAAGTATTGGAAACTTCCCATCATCTATGGTGGCTTTGTCGGTTGCATCTATGCACTTTCGTGGAATGGAGGCATGTACAACGACTATTCACAGGCTTATCTCGACCTGATGGACGACAATCCAAACACCAAAAGCTATGAGGATTTTCTGCCTCGTGGCACCAGTATCGAAGGCAATGAGGACTATTATAAGAAACTATTCAAGAATCGTAAGGACTTGTATAGACGTCAACGCGACTTAAGTGTCATTGCGATGATCGGTGTTTATGTACTTTCGGTGATTGATGCCTATGTCGATGCCGAATTGTCAAATTTCGACATTTCGAAGGACCTGTCCATGAAAGTGCAACCTGCAGTGTTCAATAATGGTCGGAATTCCTCATCCAGCAGCATAGGATTGCATTGTAGTCTCACCTTTTAGTCATTCACATGTAGCTTCCTGGAATTTTCGTCATGCAAAACAGAATCACTTTTCTCGTCTCGTTATCGTTGTTTGTCATTCTGATGGCTCAAGCACAGGAAGCTGTCATCGTGCCCAACGACAGTACGTTCATGCCGGAAAGTTTTCAAGCCAATTATGACAGCCTGTATGTTGACTGGATTTCACGCCATCATATCAGCATGGGCGATGTGGATGTCCCAGCCACCGTTAATGACGAACAACTTGTCGATTCCCTTCTAATAGACCGTTTACAACGGATTCCCACAACTTTGGAGCTGCCCTACAATGAGGATGTCCATAAATACATCGAATATTATGCCATGCGCATTCCCCAAAAGGTGTCAGTCATGTTGGGCGCGTATAATTTTTATGCACCGATTATTGAGGAAGCCTTAGGCCGTTATGACCTGCCATTGGAACTGAAATACCTGCCCATTGTCGAGTCGGGATTGAATCCCAAGGCACGATCGCGTGCAGGCGCCGTTGGGTTATGGCAGTTTATGATACGTACGGCCAAGATATACGGGATGACCTCCAACACATTAGTCGATGAACGTCAGGATCCCGTGAAGTCAACTGACGCGGCAGCCCGCATGCTCAGCGACCTGTACAACATCTACCAGGATTGGAATTTGGTGCTGGCAGCCTACAACTGTGGCGCTGGAAACGTGAACAAAGCCATCAGACGTGCCGGAGGGAAAACGGACTTCTGGCAAATTTATGCACGGCTACCCCGTGAGACGAGAGGCTATGTGCCAGCATTCATCGCTGCCACCTACATCATGAACTATTACTGCATTCACGGTATTACCCCTGCCGAATGTACTCTCCCTCTTGCGTCCGATACGATAATGATTGATCGTGCGTTGCATCTTGAGCAAGTGGCACAGGTATGTCAAATCGATGTGGAGCAGCTTCGCGCGCTCAATCCACAATACCGGAAAGACATCCTGCCTGGGCAGACACAACCATGCCCACTTCGTGTCCCATCCGCGAAATTAAGTACATTTATCGAATTGCAGGATAGCATATACGCATATAAGGCCGATGAACTTGTTTCGAAAAGAGCCGTCGCCAAAATTGAACGTTCTGCAGGAGGAACGCTCACAAAAGGCAAGAACGGTGGACAGTACTATAAGATACGTTCGGGTGACACATTGGGAAGCATTGC
Organism: Bacteroides sp. UBA1773; assembly: GCA_002315285.1. GTDB lineage: Bacteria > Bacteroidota > Bacteroidia > Bacteroidales > Bacteroidaceae > DCGR01. The sequence goes on from DCGR01000096.1 coordinate 20,363, forward strand.
CAAACGCTTCGGCGTTTCGGTGCGACAGATACAGAAGTTCAATGGCATGACCGGCACCAGACTACGTGCCGGGCGTTCTATCCGGATCAAATAGACTAACATTACAAAATCAGTTGTAGCGATGGACGAAAATAGAATGCTGCAGGAACAACAGGATGAAGAACTTATCAATAATGAGTTTCAAGATCTGCTTACTGCCTATCTGGCAAGCAAACATCGCAAAAGGATTGAAGTCATCACAAAAGCCTTTACTTTTGCCAAGCAAGCTCACCGAGGCATCCGTAGGCGTTCAGGCGAGCCATACATATTGCATCCCATTGCCGTGGCGAAAATCGCATGTTCGGAAATCGGATTGGGTTCCACCTCCATTTGTGCGGCCCTGCTTCACGATGTGGTCGAGGACACTGAATATACGGTCGAGGACATTGGCAACCTTTTTGGCGACAAGATTGCACAGATTGTCGATGGATTGACAAAAATATCGGGAGGCATCTTTGGCGACCGGGCCTCTGCACAGGCTGAGAACTTCAAGAAACTCTTGCTCACCATGAACGACGACATCAGGGTCATTCTGGTGAAAATAGCCGATCGTTTGCACAACATGCGTACTTTGGGTTCCATGATGCCGAACAAGCAATACAAGATTGCGGGCGAGACACTCTATATCTACGCGCCCCTGGCCAATAGGCTTGGGTTGAACCGCATAAAGGGCGAGCTGGAAGACCTGAGTTTCAAATACGAACATCCCAACGAGTATGCGCAGATTGAGGAGAAGCTGAGGATGACCCAAAGCGAGCGCGAAGGGCTTTTCAATGAGTTCACTTCTCCTATCAAGACACAGCTTGACAAGATGGGCATTGACTATCGCATCATGGCGCGTGTCAAATCCCCTTATTCCATTTGGAACAAGATGCAGCTGAAGCAGATTCCTTTCGATGAGATTTTCGATATTCTTGCCGTACGCATTGTGTTCACCCCCAACTCTACCGATGATGAGGTGCAGGATTGTTACGACATATACGTCAATCTGCTCAAGCTCTACACTCCACATCCCGATCGCTTGCGCGACTGGGTGACCCAACCGAAATCCAACGGCTATCAATCGCTTCATGTCACCCTGATGAGTAATCAAGGCCGGTGGGTAGAAGTGCAAATACGCAGCGAGCGCATGGATGCCATCGCGGAGCAGGGATTCGCCGCTCACTGGAAATACAAGGAGGGTGGAGGTCACGACGACGAAAGTGAGTTGGAGAAATGGCTTCGCACCATCAAGGATATTCTTGATGACCCGCAGCCCGATGCGATAGATTTTCTCGATACGATAAAAATGAATCTCTTCGCATCCGAGATTCTGGTGTTCACACCCAAAGGCGAATTCAAATCCATGCCACAAGGCAGTACCGTACTCGATTTTGCCTTTTCCATACATACATTCCTTGGAAGCCACTGTATAGGAGCAAAAGTCAATCATAAACTTGTTCCGATAAGCTACAAGTTGCAAAGTGGCGATCAGGTAGAGATACTCACCTCCAATTCGCAGCACGTACAGCCTGCTTGGATCGGTTTTGCCACTACCGCCAAGGCAAAGTCGAAGATACAGGCGATTTTGCGTCGTGAGGAACGCTTGGACCAACAAAAGGGTGAGGAAATTGTGGTGCAGTTCCTGAAAGAGATCAATGTGCCTTACTTGCCCGAAAATGTAAGGAAGCTATGCGTGCTCCACGAGATGAGCAATGCCGAGATGCTGTTCTCTTCGTTGGGAAAAGGATTGTTTTCGCTCGATGAAAACGACAGGAATGTGTTTCTCGCCAAATCGGGCAGTGGCTGGAAGCGTATTGTCACTTTTGGCTTGATGAAGAAATCGGGCAATGCAAAAACTGCCGACAAGAGTGGCGATGTCGATTCCACAAAGAAGATCAATGGCAAGCAAACATACAAGATAACGCCTGAGAGCATCGAAAAGGAATGTGTTATTGCCTCATGCTGCAAACCTATTCCAGGCGATGAGGTGTTGGGCATCATTGACACCAATAATCATGTCGTCATCCATAAGCGGCAATGTCACGTAGCCGCCAAGCTGAAGTCGAGTTTTGGAAATCGTTTGGTCGCAGCCGACTGGGAAACAGGCAAAAGCCTTTTCTTCACAGTCAATCTTTACATCATCGGAATTGATGAGGTGGGCATGTTGAACCAAATCACCGACATTATTTCCCGGCAGCTCAATGTCAACATCCACAAGCTTTATATCGATTCCGAAGATGGCATCTTCGAGGCTCGCATCCAATTGTTTGTGCATGATGTGGCTGATGTGAAAACACTCATCGATAATTTGCGCCATTTGAAAAATGTGCAAAAGGTGGTGCGTGTCGATACGTTTGAAAAGCCAATTGATGACTGATGCAACAATGAGCCCGGCATCTATCGGATAATTGCCATAGCACAAGCCCTAATCCTTTCTGTCATCATTGTCCGGTTTGCTGCTTATCCGCCATATTGATGCCAGGATGCCTCCAATGGCCGACTGCATGATGGAGCAAAACACCGAGGGGAGACAGATCATAGGCATGAATGTGGGGAAATTGTTTCTTGCCAAGGTCACGGCCAACCCGCCATTTTGCATGCGCATTTCTGAGTGGGAGAAGGCCGTGAAAAAGCAATCCGGACAGAAGCCCCTCGGAAAGGAAGAGAGCAAGGCGAGGTTAGAGGCTCTTGTCGAGGAAACGGGCTGTCAGAGAGTTCATCGATTTTTTTGATACAATTCTACGTTGTTCAGCTGTCGGTGGTAACGGAATCCAGTTTCCTTTGCGCCTTGTCATATTCCTCCACCAATGGCATCAGCTCCTCTATCTTCGATACAATACGGTGTTGCTCGGCGAGAGGGGGGAGAGGGAGAACCAAATTTGTCATAGTGTCTGTGCCAACACGAGGCATTTTGATTCCAAACGTAACGCTGTTGATATAATCATCTACATAAGTTGATTTTAACATAGTAACTATATATTGATGATTAATACTACCATAGCAATTAAAAGGAACTATTTCAGGAGTACAAATACCATTTTGATGAGCTACCAAAATTTTTAGAAGGTATGGGCGTAATTTGCTATAAAGGATATTGCCTTTTGAAAAGAAAGTTTTATCTCCAATTGCTTTTCTTTCGCCAACAGTTTTCATTTGAATGAGGCGACCACCCTTCTCAATATCTTCCAAGTCCAGTTCCCACAAATCCTTATCTGCATTTGCGGCATTTATCTTCTTTTTTGTAGAGGCATAACTTGAAACCTCCCCCAACCTGCACCACTCCCAACTTTCAGGAATCTCAAACGGCTTCTCCTCGTCACTGATTGGTGTCGTTACGAGGTCTTTCTTTTTTAGTTTCCCTTGCTTCACGAGTTGTTCTTTCTCGGCCCGGATGCGCTCAAGCAAAACTGAAGCGGGTTCATCGTCGGGATTTTGTGGTACGAGTTTGCCCATGATAGCCTCTTGAAGAATGCTTTTTTTCAACGCCTCTGGCAATTTCGCATTGAGTTCATCCAGTTCCCTCTGCGCCTTGTCATATTCATCCACCAATGGCATCAACTCCTCTATCTTCGATACAATACGGTGTTGCTCGGCGAGAGGAGGGAGAAGGATGGTTGTTTCAAGAATATTGCTCACAGCCAATCCAGGTTGAGCAGTAGCAGTTGCATACTGATTCAAATTTGAAGCAATTAAGAAGAAATATGCCCACTTTACATTCAATCCACCATAATGGTCAACAACAACTGCATGTTCAGTCGCATAAAAATCTCCTGTTGCAATTTTCACATTTCCGCAGAGTGCTCCTTGGCGTCCTATAATGCAATGATTTCCCTGCTGGTTTTTCTTTGCGATGTAACCTCTAATTCCGTTTCCACCAAAACAAGGATATGGGTGAGTTAAATTAGAATCTAGAGACAATTCATCTGCTTTTATTGTTTTACCCGCTTGCATCGAGAAAATCTCCCCCAACCTGCACCACTCCCAACTCTCAGGAATCTCAAACGGTTTCTCCTCGTCACTGATTGGTGTCGTTACGAGGTCTTTCTTTTTTAGTTTCCCTTGCTTCACGAGTTGTTCTTTCTCGGCCCGGATGCGATCAAGCAAAACTGAAGCGGGTTCATCGTCGGCATTCTGCGGCACGAGTTTGCCTTGGATGGCAAGTTGGAGTATGGAGTTTTTCAGTTGTTTTCCGTTCATAGTAGTGTTGCATTATCGTAATTTCCGGGTGCCATCGCACTTAGGATAGTCGGTACATCCCCAGAATGTCTCGCCCTGGTGAATGCCTTTGCGTATGGTGCGCTGGTGCATGGGTGCTCCGCACTTGGGGCATGATGGAGCGCCCTCGGCCAGTGCCTTCTGCTTCTGAGCAGAGAGTCGTTCCTGTGTCATGTTCTCGGTAAAGCCACCCTCCGCCTTGAAATCGCCCAATCGCTTGTTGATTTGTGCGGTGAGCAGTTGCTTGACACGTTCGCAGAGCACAATCATCACGCAAGCCGAGTGGATGGAATCCTCTGTACGCAGCAGTGTGGCAAAGCGTGTATATTCCGAGAGGATGTACTGGCTGATTTCTGCCATATAGTCCTGTGCCAAAGCGGGGGTGTCCCGAAACTGGAAGTTGCGCACCTCCGTGTATCGTCGGTCGTCGGTGCTCCACATCGTAGCTCCGTTGCGCATGAGCCAGTTGAGGAAGTCCCCCTCCAGTTCGCTTACGCTGGCCCGAGCCACGTCGAGCAGTCGCATTTCCGTCTCGTAGCTCGTCTGGTGTCGCGATGAGCCCTCGGCTATGTTGGCAGGCACGGTGCGTGCTGCCATCTCCATCTGGTCACGCAGTCGTCCGCAAGGATCCACCTTGTAGTCCACAAAACGCCTGCAGAAGCTCTGGGTAGCCAGTTGCAGCACATTGCCCAATCGCCACGTGAGGAGCGACATGTAGCCATTGACGGAATGGATGTTGATCATTTTTTTTATTTTTTTTCGAATTTTCGAGTTTTCGAGTTTTCGAGTTTTCGAGTTTTCGAATTATCGGGTTATCGAGTTATCGGGATTTCGGGGGGGGGTAAATCTTGATGCCAAGGAGTGCTTGGATCTGGTTCAGGGTATTGTCTATCTTTGCGTCGAGGGCGTTGCGCTCCTGGTGATACTGCAGCAGCAATTCATTGGGGGGGAGTACCTCCTCCTCATCCTTGGGGAACTTGCACTGGTCGAGATTGCACCCCATGTCGAGCAGTTGCTGGGGGGTGAAGACGCGCGACTTCTCGCCTGTTTCTTCCTGGATAATCTCGTGGCGATCGTTCCACCACTCCATGACAGGCTGGCAATGGTCCACCTTCATTGGCTTCGTCTTGGAGAAGTGCTTGTAACCCTGGGGCATATCCAGTCGATAGAACCAAGTCTCCTTTGTACGGAATCCCTCTGCCGCGCCCTCTGCCTGTTCGTTGTTGAAGAAAAGAATATTGGTGGCAATGGAGGTGTAAGGCGCAAAGATGCTGCCAGGGAGGCGGATAATGGTATGCAGGTTGAACTTGCGGAGGAGTGATTCCTTCAATGCGAGTTTCGCTCCATCAGTGCCGAAGAGGAATCCATCAGGAATGATCACGCCACATCGGCCACCAGCCCTCAGACGATACATGATAAGGGCAATGAAGAGGTCGGCAGACTCAGACGAACGATAAGCACTTGGGAAGTTGCTTTGCACCGATGATTCCGTGCTGCCTCCGTAGGGCGGATTCATGCCGATTACATCGACCTTGTCCGACTCCTTGAAGTCGCTCACATTCGTTCCAAGCGAATCACAATGACGGATGTTAGGCGCTTCTATATCATGAAGCAAGAGATTGGTGATGCTCAGGAGGTATGGCAGAGGTTTCCATTCCTGACCCATCACGGCACTCTGAAGTAGCTCGCCATCGGCAGCCGACTTGACCTGTGGCGCCATGTGATTGAGCGCAGAGGTGAGGAAGCCACCTGTGCCCGACGTGAAGTCGCCAAAGGTTTCGCCCAACTGAGGATTGAGCATCTTCACGATGAAATCGGTCAAAGCGCGTGGCGTGTAGAACTCACCTGCATTACCAGCCGACTGAAGGTCTTTCAAGATGCCCTCATAGATGTCGCCAAAGGTATGACGGTCATCGGCGTCGTCAAAATCAATCTCATTGACGATGTTCACAACTTGACGGAGTAGTGTGCCATTTTTCATGTACTGGTTCACATCAGCAAACGTCTCTTGTACGATACTCTTTGAACGTGGAGTTTCAGCCGATACGACCCGAAAATCCCATATACAGCCATGC
>DCGR01000071.1 GCA_002315285.1 Bacteroides sp. UBA1773
AGTAGGTTCCAATGGTGATCGATAATGGATCCCCATTGGCATCTTTTGGTGATTCTTCCAGAACAAATGGCTTATAAACACCAGGCGCAACGACAACGCTCAACCGTCCCGTTGACGATGTTGCCTTTTGCATTGCATCAGCTATCTCCTTGAATGGCTGTTCTTTCGTGCCATCGCCAGACTCTTCCACGGAGGAATCGACATGAACAGGTTTCTGTGCGTGAATCGTCGCAATGCCTGCAAAGATCAACATCACGGCCAGCGATGACTTCGGCACGGTACGCCACACACCATAGCAATACTGTTTCAGCTTGCGACATCCGAGGAGGCAAAAGCCGCCGAAACAGAACAATGCCATCACAATGACGATGAAATACACCATCGTCTGGAAATACTCGTGTAGCTCATTGATGCTCATTGCAATCTTCTCCCTACATCCTTCACGGCATCTCAACCGTCACCTTGAAGAAGCGATAGTTCGACTTGTCCGCTTCTGGCACCGTGCTCATGTCTTGCCAATTGCCGCCGATGTTCTCGCAACCATATGTCGTGTACTTGCGAACAGATTTTTTGCCATCCTCGTTCAAATCGGGAGACCACGTTACCAGCGGCTCCCCATTTGCAAACACGATTGATGAGGTAAACTTTGATTCAGGATTAGTTGGGTCTGTTCCTGCAACGTAATCTTCCCATACGTACATTGGGCTACCGTCGGCTTTCGTCTTTCCAATACAACTACCTACAATTAAATTTGGAGCACCTTCATCCAATAATCCGTATTTCTTAAGCCACTGATATTCAACTGGGATTGGAAATGCCTTTGTATATCCCGTCCCATCTTCTGGCATCCAAATCACATGATCAATCCACCCGCAATCTCGTCCGTCGCCCCATGCGTCACCATCTTTCTCATATGACCAACGTACGCAATGATCTCCTTCTCCAAGTTGTATGCAGCATTTAGCCCAGGCATTTGAACCATCACGCACCATAACTGCACTGTCCAAATTGTCAACATACAACGCAAGATGATCCCATGCTCCATTTGCTGGGCCTTCACAATCCGTCATCCACCAAAATGACAATTCGCCGGGGCCTCGCAAACGTGTCTGTATCCACGACGTCTGAAATGCGCTCACAGAGCCACTATGCATAGAGTCCCAGCCAGCATGATATTCAGATTTTACAAAATCGGTTACCCACTTCGCATCGCCGCCTGTCTCAAACACAAGCTCAGGCGCATCAAGTGATGTTGGAATTCCTGTCCACTTCATTGTATGTGCCGAAGCTACATCAGATGGCAACCAAATTTCAGGATCAGTTCCAAACGCCCTTGCTTTAAGTGTACCACCCTTAAAGGTTTTTACGGGGTTCATATAAACTAAACTTTCTTCTGTTGGGTCTTCAACCGACGAAAGGCCATCCACAAATTCGTATCTTATGGTCGCACCTTCAGTTGAACATGTGACAACAAATAGGCCGTTGGTATCATCAAAATGAGATGCCGTGTTGATGATGGGCGTTGCAACCTGTTTCCATCGGCGAGTTAAAACATTCGTCACAACTTCACTATCGCCATAGCTCTCTTTTACAGCATATGCTTGGATAGCTGTTGTTTCGTGCACCTTGAACTCATTTTTGTACTCAATATAATTGCCGCCATTGACCGAAAAGTAAATCTGCGACCCAGACTCCCCGCAAGAGATTGTGACACGCGCCTCTTTATAGAACTCGCCAGAATCAATCTTTTGACCTTCACAGTCATATGCAGTAATCACAGGATGCTCAACGATCCCAAGTACAAAACGTGTTTCTGTCCAATCTGAAACAATCGTTCCTCCGTATTCGACAGCGGCCTTAACCGTAGTCACCTCTGAAATGCCCAAGGCACGAGTAAACTCAGAACTGGCTGTTGTCGGCTCTGTTCCGTCAAGTGTATATCGAATAATTCCGCCTTGCAACATTGTCTGCATAACAAGTTTTGTCGTGCCACAGAGTGCTGTAGTTCCAGAAGGTGTCATTTCTACATTTAATACCTGCACCTCCCTCCCTTGCCATGCTTCACTGTCGCCTATCCAATCGGGTGATACATATGTCACGAGGCTTTCAGGAGTGTGTTCATATATTCTACGCTCCTGCGGTACAGATGGATGCCCAAGCATGAACACACGTGTCAGCGATGTATCACAAAATGCCAACGATCCAATACTTGACACGTTCTTAGGTATTTTTATCTCAGACAAATTAGCACACCCACTGAATGCCGATTCTGCAATTATTCGCGTACTTTCAGGCAACACAACCCAGTTCGGGCAATCTCCATTAACCGTCAATACGCAATCATCAACAATTATAACCCCTGCCCCCAGAGCAGCACACCCATTAAACGAATTGCAGATATTTGTTACCGTCTGCGGGATTGAAAGTTCCTTCAAAGCCGAGCACTCGTCAAATGCACCAGGCCCAATTTCCGACATACTTGGCGCGATAACAACATTCGTCACAGATGCATAAATTTTCGGAAATAGATTCGATACAGGGCGATCCAGCCAGCCAATTTCAAGCTTCATTGTATCATCCGCTCCAAGACAGATGACTTTTCGTGTAAACACATGCTCACCCGCACGATGCGTTAGGATATATGTCCCCGGTGTTCCCGGCGACCAGTTGAACGACATTGCCTCTGTCGTCGACAACACTTCACTTCCATTGACTGCCAGCGTCACAATCCCCGAGTCAATAGGCGAGCAGGCGAGGTTGACAGAACCCGAAACTATCAGCTCATCATTGAGTGTCATGTCGACGGCAGTTGTCGCAACATTTGCCATAACAGTCTGCTCCATAGCATTGGCAATTTCTCTGAGTGGACGAACAGATCGACCATCGTAGCGGTTGGGATAATAGTATGGGCTGAATCCATCCGAATAATATCCAAGGCTCCACGCGAGATCCGGGTTGTCAGATGCTGGCGAGGACGACCAACAACGGCCATCCGACCCGAGGCCGTTGAGAAAGGAATCGATGCCATAGCCAGATGCTGGAAGAAAGATACTCTTCGATGAATATGCCCCTTTGCCAGTGACAAGTCCCCCATGCACGCCATTTCTAATGATCCATTTTATAGTACAATTCCTGACCAGTTCAGAAAACTCTTCTTTCGTCGGCATCCGCCACGGCATCCCGCAATGCGCCACCGCCGCATCATGCTCTGCAAGAAGACTTCCCTCTGTGTCGACGTAACCTTCCGACTGAAGTTGAGAAACGTCCTTGCCATGTGTCGGACAATTTAGTGCATCAAACGAGAATGATGTGCCATCCCTCACAGACTCCCATCCATCTTTGCTCGCATTGCGCTTATAACCAACCGTATCACCCCACCAAAAGTAGTAACCGTTTTCTTCCGGTTCAGCAGCACCCACATTGCATTCCGCCCAGTACGGGCCATTCTCCCAAAGCTGAACGCCGTCCGTTGGAGGTGCTTCAATACTAATCCAAAAGGCAGCTTCCTCATTTACGAATCTCAATCCATCTGCCTCCATGTCCCAGACAATTCTATGAACACCGGGTTTAGCCGACCGATCACCAAGGATTTTCGTCGCCTCGCTTGTCATAGTTCCACACGCACACCATACAGACAAATCCTCATCCGCCCTCATCACATCGCCGATGTCATCCGCCACTGTAAACTCCAGCGCTACTTTGTTATGCGGCCACAACTGTTTTGCGGTCATGTTGCGGATATAGCCAAGGGCGAATTGCGCTGTCTCTGTTTCAATAACTTGACCTTGAGACAAAACCTCCAACCTCAACAGATGCAATGTCGAAGCACCTGTCTTTGGATGCCATGTACAGACCCCAGCGGTACCAGTAGCAACAATCGTTCCGTTGTCCGTAATTCGCACCTCTTCGCCACCTTCGCACCAGCTTGCGTCATAACACAAGAACTCACCATCATATGAAAGTCTACGCACACCAGAACGGCAGTCCAGCTTAAAGCGTGTTGTCACACCTGCTAACGCCATTTCTACCTCTGTAAATTCTCGAAGCGGGCGAATAGAACACCCATAGCTACGGCCACAAAGATCGTACTGACGGAACGTGCCAGAATCCAAATAAAGGCTCCATGCAAAATTCGAGCGTGACGAATTCGGCGAGGCGGAATAGAAATAGCCGAGCGAGCCAGAGTAGTAGAGCCCAGAACCATAACCATAGCCAGCGGCAGGCAGAAATACACTCTTCGACGAATAACTACCTTTGCCCGTAACAAGCCGCCCATAGACACCATTTCGTATTTCCCAGACAGTCGTGCAATTGCCAATAAGCTCTGAGAAATCGGCGTCCGTCGGTATGCGCCATGAAGCACCAAGATGCGATGTCGCTGCATCGTGCATAGCTACAAGATTACCGGCCGCGTTAATATACCCACTCGACTTGAGTTTTGAATTATCCTTGCCACTTGTCGGACAATTGTCAGAGACAAATGAGAATTCAGTGCCATCCTTCACAGAAACCCATCCATCATTGTTCGCGTTGCGCTTACATCCCACCGTGCCACCCCACCAAAAGTAGTAGCCGTACTCTTCGGGCCTGGTAGCACCGATGTTGCATTTCGCCCAATATGGGCCATTTTCCCAGAGTTGTACGCAATCCGTCACCTTTGCGTCGACTGAAAGGGCGAGGTCATCTATCTTGACAGCACCAACGTCATTTGCAGCATTCCAAATGAACCGCCGCTTCCAAAGCGAACCCGAACCAACATCAGAACCGTTTTGAACAATGCTTTTAACAGGCACGGCAGATCCATTTGTGCAGTTACTCGCAGCGAAGTAGCACTCTGTATTGACGACATCATCTGTCGAACCCTCAATCGTCACAACTATGTCCACCAACCCGTTCCACGGGTATCGTTGGTTCGCCTCTACAGACTTCACCGAAACATCTGCAAGCACCGTCAGCCCCAGCCCCATAAGAAGCAAAGTACACAACGCCTTAACATTGCGAATCAAATTATCCATGAATTTCCATCCTTCCACATTCAAAGGCAACGCCTCGCACTG
>DCGR01000076.1:0-13050 GCA_002315285.1 Bacteroides sp. UBA1773
CGTACTTATATAGAATTGAAACTTCCGTCTCAACACTGTACTTACCGCTCACCTCAGTTCTAATCGTACTTATATAGAATGGAAACTCAGATTACGGAAAACGGGTCGTCGATTAACAAATTTTAAGAGATACTAGTGAAATTGAAACAATAGTCGGAGCGCACTTTTTTTTCTGCGGGCTTCACGAATAGTTTCATGAAGGCATGGCTCCAATTGGACAGTCCGTGCGGAAAATACGAAGATATGTGGGCACAAGTGAAGGGGAATGGGAAAAAGTTTGTATATTTGCGCACAAATATGCTGATTGGGTATTGTGTGCGCACATGTGGCATCAAGACGCCCATGACGGCAAGGCAAACACAAGGAAAGAAATAGAGATTGATTCGGATGGAAAAGTTTAGGACCATATTGAATATTTTGTTCATCATCATGGCTGTGGTGACCGTGGTGATGTACTTTACGAGCGAGTTTTCGACGTTCATCATCGTGGGGTTGATAACCATTGGCATAAAGCTGATAGAATTTTTCATAAGATACATGTTCTGAATGAAAGGGTATAGAATCATCTTGCTGGTTGTGGCTCTGTGGGGGGCGTTGAGTGCCTTTGCCCAACTCAACAACGGCACGAACAACCAATACAGCTATTCGGCGACGGGAGCCAATGCCGGAAATCGCGACCGGCAAGGCAACGTGCGCGACACCACCGCCGTGAACGATGCCAACACCGTGCCCATAGGACTGAAAGCCTGGAAAATAGACCCACGCTTTGGAAACATAATCGATGCAACGGTAGATTCGCTGCTTACGGGTTTCCAGAACTCCGGCGACAATGGTGGCACCACGCTACAGTTCAACCACCTCGGCAACCTTGGTGCCCCACGGCAAAACCGGATTTTCTTCAATCGGGAACTGGAGTCGCAGTCGTACTTCTCGGACCCATACGATTTCAGCGTGGTGAAAGCCAACACAATGTCGTTCATCAACACCTTGTCTCCCTATACCGACATCAGATACTACAAGAGTTTCAGCAGCAAATATTCCGAGGAGTACTTCAAATCGTATTTCGCCGTGAACGTGAACAAAAAGCTGGGATTTGGCTTCCATGCCAATTACCTCTATGGCAGAGGCATGTACACGGCTCAATCGACTGCCTTCTTCAATGGAGGCCTATGGGCCACGTATCGGGGCGACAAGTATGAGTTGCACGCCCTGCTGAACATGGACAATCTGAAAATGGCAGAGAATGGCGGCATCACAGACGACCGCTACATTACCGACCCCGTGGAGATGGCCGAGGGTAAGAAGGAATATGACCCCATCGACATACCCGTGAATTTCAACAAGATGTGGAACCACAACACCAACTTCCACTTTTTCATGACTCACCGCATCAATCTGGGATTCTACAAGGAAGTGGTGACCGATAGCGCGCCCAACCCCGAAAAAACGCTCGCCAATGACTCCATCAATGCGGTTGTACTGGCCAACGATTCGACCAGCATAACCCTCCGGCCTGTCGGGGCGATGGCAAGCGAAAAGCCTGAGGGGCAGCCAAGCGATTCGGCTGCGGTGGCTCAGGCACCCCAAAAAGGGCCGAAGGGAAAGAAACCCATGCCAGCCGGAACAGAACTGGCAAAACCAGCCGATGACGGGCACAATGAAATCATGGCAGGTGAGCCTTCTGATGCACACCCTGACAGCACAGCCATGCCGCCTCGGCAGTTCGTGCCGGTGACAAGCATCATACACACCGTGCAACTCGACATGGACAAACGCCGCTTCATCTCGTATGACAACAACAAGACCGCCGAATACTATGCGCACCAGTTTTTCACCGACTCGACCGACATCATAAAGCACAACTCGGTGAGAAATACATTCGCACTTCAGCTTCGCGAAGGTTTCAACAAATGGGCCAAAGCCGGACTGACGGCATTCGTGACTCATGAGTGGCGGCAGTTCACACTGCCCGACAGTGTGCCTGGGAGCAAGCTACGCTCTGCCAGGGATTACAAGGAAAACAACCTGAGCATCGGAGGTGAGCTGCGCAAGGCCGAAGGGAAGGCCCTGCACTACACCCTGCTGGGCGAATACGCCCTGACAGGGGCCGATGCCGGACAATACCAGTTGACGGCAAAAGGCGACCTGAACATGCACATACTGAAAGACTCCATCAACGTGGGTGTGAATGCCTACATCAAGAACCTGAATCCCATATTCTATTTCCGCCATTTCCACTCCAAACATTACTGGTGGGACAACGATGACCTGGAGAAAACCATGCGCACCCGCATAGAGGGACATTTGAGCTCGGAAAAGCTGGGAACATCGCTGAGAGCCGGCATCGAAAACATCAAGAACTACACTTACCTGAACAACGCAAGCGAGCCCGTGACAACGGGCGAAAAAACAACTGCCTGGAAAAACAACGCGGTGGTGAGCCAATGTGGCGACAACATACAAGTGATCAACGCCATGCTACGGCAACGGTTCAGTGTGGGCATCCTGCATCTCGACGCCGAGGTGACCTACCAGAAGACGAGCAACGAGAAGGCATTGCCTTTGCCAAAATGGAACTGCTACGGCAACCTGTATATCAAGACGGCGTTAGACAAGAAGGTGCTGAAAGTGGAACTGGGAGCCGAAGTGTCCTACTTCTCGAAGTACTACGCGCCCGACTATTCACCCGTAATCGGACAATACTACTTGCAGAATCCGGAGAACACGGTGGAAATCGGTGGTTACCCCCTCATCAACCCATACGTGAACCTGCATCTGAAACGCACTCGTATCTTCCTCAAGATGTTCAATGCCTATCAGCCAAAGGACAACCTCCGCTACTTCTGGGCACCACACTACCCGCTGAATCCCACGCAATTCCGTCTGGGAATAACCTGGAATTTCTACGACTAATGGCTCATGGAACAGCTCAAGCGTGTACACTGGGGATTCATAGGCTGTGGAGAGGCTACGGAGAAGAAAAGCGGTCCGGCATTCTCCATGATAGAAGGCTCGGACATAGTGGGTGTGATGAGCCGCGATAAGGAGAAGGTCGTTTCGTATGCCAAGAGGCATCACATTCCACGCTGGTACACCGACCCCATGCTACTCATTGGCGATGAGGATGTGAACGCCATCTACATAGCCACTCCACCCTCCTCGCATGCCACATACGCCATCATGGCCATGAAAGCGGGAAAACCCGTCTATGTGGAGAAGCCCATGGCAGCAAGCTATGAGGACTGTGTACGTATCAACAAGATTTCAGAAGAAACAGGCGTGCCCTGCTTCGTGGCTTATTACCGCCGATACCTGCCCTATTTTCAAAAGGTGAAGCAATTGGTTGACAACCGGGTCATCGGCAACATCATCAATGTGCAGTTGCGCTTCGCCCAACCCCCACGCGCATTGGACTATAACCTGTCGAAGGACATGCCCTGGCGCTTGCAAGCCAACATTTCGGGAGGAGGATATTTCTATGACTTGGCACCTCACCAACTCGACTTGCTGCAACATTACTTTGGCGTGATAACCGAAGCAGAAGGATGCAGGAGCAATCGGGGAGGATTGTATGGCGTGGAGGACTCGGTGAGCGCCTGTTTCCGATTTGCCGATGGCATACCAGGGTCGGCATCGTGGTGTTTCGTGGCACACGAATCGGCCATGGAGGACAGGGTAGAGATTATTGGCGATCGCGGCATGATATGTTTCTCCATCTATACTTACGAACCGATAGCGCTCCACAATGAGCACGGCCGAGAGGAAATACACATTGAGAACCCGCCCTACGTACAGCTACCCATCATCACAAAAGTGGTGGAACACCTACAAGGAAAAGCCATCTGCACCTGCGACAGCATCAGTGCTACACCCACAAACTGGGTGATGGACCGAATACTGCACAAACTGTAAGTGGCATGAGAGAACTCTTACTGGTCTTCATTTGTTCATTACTTTCATGCGTGTCACAAGCACAGGTTGCGCAAGACAGCACCATGAACATCGTCAAGATAGGAAAAGGAGTGGGACAGTTGGTGGCGAACGAGGTGAAGAAATTCAATTCCATCGATACTCTTTACATAGAGCCCCAACGCTTCAATCTGGCTTTCATGCTGGAACACAGCAGCTGGTTTGAGCGCTACCATATCCGGAACAGACAAGTCGGCGACAAAAGGACTTATTCGTTCTCGCCCAATCTGAACAACAAATTAGGTGTGTATTTCGGTTGGCGCTGGCTGTTTGCCGGCATTTCGTTTGACATACGCGACATTTTCGGCGGAAAGTCCAACTCGTCACGAAAGGAAATCGAGTTCAGCATTTACAGCTCCAAATTCGGCGTTGACTTGTACTATCGCAAATCGGGCGACGAATTCAACTCGTCAACCTCCGATGCGACAAGTCCAGAAACAGGCAACTGGGACGAATCGTATGGCGGCATCCACAACAACATACACGGCCTCAACGCCTACTGGATATTCAACTACAAGCGCTTCTCTTACCCGGCCGCATTCAGCCAATCGACCTGCCAGCGACGGAGTGCGGGCTCGTTTATGGCCGGATTCGCTTACTCACGACACCGGATAGGCCTTGAATCGACTGTCCTGAAATCCACCACCGCAGAACAAGAGGACTTTATCCACTATGTATCCGACATCAAATATCGCGACTATAATCTCTCGTTCGGCTACGGCTACAACTGGGTATTCCACAAGAATTGGCTTGTCAACGCATCGCTCATGCCGGCCGTCGGACTGAAAATGTCGAAGACCGACCAGGGAGGAGGTTTCAAGAAATGGGCGGATGACATCAACTTCGACCTCATCAGCCGTGCTGGCATCGTTTACAACGACACGAAATACTTTTTCGGCATGAGCTTTGTGTCGCACACCTACAACTACCGTAAACCAGAGTTTTCCGTCACCAACAGCTTCGGCGTATTCAGAGTCTATGCTGGATTCAACTTTTGGAGAAGGAAATAGTAGCAAAACGCCAATGGATAGGATGCCAAAATTATTCCATCATATAAAAGACAGAAGAAAAATGAGAAGAAAAGCAAACCTTTATCGCAGCACTACGGCACTGGGCGTAGCGCTGATGATGCTGATGGCACTCTCGTCGTGCCGCCCCTCAGCAACAAGTACGGAGGAACCTGACAACAGAAGCAATCAGGAAATCCTATTCGATGATGGCAATTTCGCCATGTTCATCCACTTTGGCCTCTACTCCAAGATGGAGGGCGAATGGAAGGGGAAACGCTACTATGGGAATGCCGAATGGATAAAGCATCAGGCAGAGATACCAGCCGATGAATACATGAAGGAGGCTGCCTCGTTCAATCCTGATGAGTTTGATGCGGAAGCCATTGTGAAACTGGCCAGGGATGCTGGAATGAGATACATTGTAATTACCAGTAAGCATCATGAAGGCTTTGCAATGTTCGACTCTGACTTTTGTGATTTCAACATCTGCGATGCCACCCCACTGAAACGTGACTTGATGAAAGAATTGGCCGACGCTTGCCATCGCAATGGACTGGGCATTGGCTTCTACTATTCGCAATGGCAAGACTGGACAGCTCCAGGAGGTGCACGTGGCCCAGAAACAGATGCAGAAGGACGAAAGGTGACCTTTGAGGAATACTTCCGCAACAAATGTATTCCGCAAGTAAACGAGCTGACCACCAAGTATGGAGAGATCCAACTCATCTGGTTTGACACCCCCGGAGAATTGTCGAAAGAGGCTTCGGAAGAGTTGGTGGCACTGGTTCGCAAAAACCAGCCCCATGCCCTGGTATCAAGCCGCGTGGGCAATGGTATGGGCGATTACGACACGCTGAACGACATGCAAGTGCCCTTGGTGAACCATGAAGGCCGATGGGAAGGCATCGACGTGATGCAAGTGGGATGGGGCTTCTCGAAATTTGACAATGAATGGAAGACCCCCGATTACATTGTCCACGAGCTGGTGTCGGTAGTGGCAAGAGGCGGCAACTTCTTGTTCAACATCGGACCCGACTCGAAAGGCAGGATTCCGGAACAAGCCGCTGCCTCACTACGGGAAACAGGCAAATGGGTAAAGAAATATCCACAGGTGGTGTATGGCGCAGGTGCGTCCCCCTGGGAACACGCATTGCCTTGGGGCGATGTGGTGACAAACAAAGGCAAACTCTATCTGGTGGTGTTCGATTGGCCCCAAGATGGGAAATTGTGGTTGCCTGGACTGCAGAACGACGTGACAGCCGCCAAGATTGTTGACGGAAAGAAACTCGCCACAAGGAAAGAAGGCACGTGGACTTGCATCGAGGTGCCTTACGGGCGTCCCGACCAACTCGCTTCGGTCGTGGAGCTGACCATCGACGGAGAAATAGCCGTTGATAGCACACCCGCAGTGGACCCGAATGAGAACGCCACCATATTGCCCATAGAATTTGCCACGACAGAAAAGTGCAAGGTAGCAAGCAACGAATGGATGGAGAAATTCGGGGAATGGAAATTCAAGGCGAGCGTAAGTGGAATAACCGCCGAATCGAAGGTGGAATGGGTGGTGGATTTCAAAGAGCCTGGGTACTACGACGTGGCAATAGAGTGCAGGGGCGATGGAACGACCGACTGGATGATGTGTGCCGACGAAGGCAACACAATAGTAGATAGATACAACCTGCACAGCCAATACGCATGGCACAGGATGGGCTGGCTGAAAATAGACGGAGCCGGGAAACACAAGCTTTCGCTGAGCGTGACCGATGGCAATTGGGAGCAAGTGGGCATTGGTTCCATCAGCATCACACCTGTCAAACTGCAATAATCACTGGAAGAGGAAAGAGGCAGAAACATCGTCATGCAAGAATGCGACACGAGCAATTCATGACTAATAAAACATAAAAGGAAACGGTTGTTAAAGAAAAACTTTTTATCTTTGCGAAAAATTTTTGTGAATTATGAAAGCTTTTAAGATACTCGTATGTCTGGGAGTGTTGTTCCTGACATGCTCGTCGTTTTCGCTTTTCAAGAAGAAAGCGAAGCCAGAAGTATATATGGTAGGGGTTTCGGCCTCTTTCCTGGATTCCGTAGTCTATTTCACCGATGTGCAGAGTGTGAAAGGCGTATCGCTCAATGAACAGGGGATACTACTCAACAGAAGCACCTTCAGCGACCAGTTCGACTATTATCTGGAAGGGAGCCTCCAACTAAAGGAACGCGTATGTTTCATCTACTACGCAACGAAGAAGGAAAAACTTGAAAAGAATCTGATGAAGATAAAAGCCAAATACCAGGGCTCTGTCATCAAACAGGTGAATGAAAGCGACTTCAAATTTACAAACGAAGAAGAAACTGAATGACAAAACACATCTTACTACTGGTCTTTTGCTCACTTTTTGTCTGCACCGGGTGCAACAAAGAGACGGTTGAGAAGGAGAAGGAGAAAGACGAAATGTGTGTCCTCTACTACATGATTGCCAACAACAATCTTGAAGATGACATGGCAATGAACATCGTGATGCTCTACGAGGGTTTGGCAAAAACGCCCCAACCGGCTACTGTAGTGCTGTATTGGAAAGGAGAATCCTCATCTTCGACAACCTTACCGTCGCCGTCCATTATCACGTACACAAGTGATGGCAAAGGAAACATCAACGGGCATAATGCACAGAAAGTGGTAGAACAGCTTCTGACCAAACAAAGCCACGAATGCATAGACTTGGTTGTTGCTGAAGCTGTAATCGCCAAACAATACCCCACCAGACACATCAGCACCAGCAAGACGGTAATGAGCGAAGTGGTAACTGACATGGTTTCCCTGGCTCCCGAAGCAAAGAAATATTGCTTTATGTTGGGTTCGCACGGCACTGGCTGGCTGAAGTACATTACGGGAACTCCTGCAGTACGCTCATTTGGACAAGATACTGATGCTGATACCAATGAACACTCCACCATTTCTACTGCCGACATAGCAGACATTCTAAGAATGCAACAAATTCCATTCGATTTTGTGGCGTTCGATGCCTGTATGATGGCTTGTGCAGAAGTTGCCTACGATTTCTGTGATGTGTGCAATTACCTGATAGGTTCCGTGCAAGAGATACCAGACCTGGGTTTCCCCTACGATGAAATGCTACCCTACCTGCTTGTGCCATCGCAACTGAATTACGTGGAAGCCTGCAAGAAATTCGTTGCCTTTTACACCGCAAAGAAAGACGAAGGCTACTGGGGTGCCATTTCGCTCATTGATTGCACCCGGATGCAGAACCTGGCATCAGCTGTCCGCACCCAATTGTTACAAAACAAATCAAGGATTCCCTTCGACACGTCAGATTTGGCATTCAACTATGCCAACTCATTCACATACGCATCAGCCGATTGCAAGCACATTATCGAGACCTTGACCGGAGGGAGCGCCTCTACGGAGTTTTGTGAAGCGCTGCAAAAAACCGTAATATACAGTGATTTCGCCGAAACGGAATCATACCGCTACAAATTGGATCGCAACAACTATTGTGGCATCGGAATGTATGTGCCTGGAAAATACGACATCAAATACAATGGCAAAACATACTCGGCTGAATACTGGAACGACTATTACACGACGTTGGCCTGGTACAAAGCAGCTGGCTGGAGTGAGGTGGATTGGGAATAAAACCACCCGATGCCGTTCCTCGCAACGGTTCAGAACTGACTGACAGAACGAGCCTATGTGCATAAAGACAAATAAAAAATCAAAAATCATTTGTCACATCAAATAAATGTAGTAATTTTGCACGCCGATTATTATCAAGGCGTGAAATGACCCTTTTGTCCGTAGGGAAACGAAGCGCCGAAATAAAAAAAGTTTTTTAGTAGTTAAACATTTAAAAAGAAAAAAGAGTGGACACTTTAAGTTACAAGACCATTTCTGCAAACAAGGAAACAGCCAAGAAAGAATGGGTTGTTGTCGATGCTACCGATCAGGTCGTAGGCCGTCTGTGCACGAAAGTTGCGAAATTGCTGAGAGGAAAGTACAAACCAAGCTTTACCCCTCATGTTGACTGCGGTGATAACGTGATTATCATCAATGCAGACAAAGTTGTATTTACAGGTAAAAAGTGGGATGAGAAAGTTTACATCCGCTACACAGGGTATCCTGGAGGTCAGCGCGAAATGACTCCAGCCGAGTTGGTAAAGAAGCCCAATGGCTACGACCGTCTGTTGCGTCGTACTGTCAAGGGCATGCTTCCCAAAAACCGTTTGGGCGCCAAGTTGATAGACAATCTCTATGTGTATGCTGGCAGCGAGCACAAGCAAGAAGCTCAGAGCCCGAAAGCAATTGATATTAACACACTTAAATAATAAAGCATGGAAATGGTAAATGCATTAGGCAGACGTAAAAGTGCAATCGCACGTGTCTATGTTACTGAAGGAACCGGAAAGATTACTATCAACAAGAAAGACCTTGCAGTGTACTTTCCATCAAGCATCCTGCAGTTTGTGGTAAAACAGCCGTTGACACTTTTGGAAGCTGCTGAAAAATATGACATCAAGGCTACACTTTGCGGTGGAGGTTTCACAGGCCAGTCTCAGGCTTTGCGTTTGGCAATAGCCCGTGCTTTGGTCAAGATCAATGCCGACGACAAGAAGGCCCTTCGTGCAGAAGGATTCATGACTCGAGATGCTCGTGAGGTTGAACGTAAGAAGCCAGGTCGTCCAAAGGCACGTCGCAGATTCCAGTTCAGTAAACGTTAAGAGTTGGAGATTGGTTGGAACGGACAAGTTAAAAATCTTACGATTCCCAACTCTCGAACGGATAAGCGTTTAGTATCTAAACTGTCGGGATTCACTAACGACTACCCGATGGCTGGTTAGAAAAACAAAAAAGAAAGTAAACGATTAAAAAAAAAAGAAATGTCAAGAATTAATTTTGATACATTGTTGGAGGCCGGCAGTCATTTCGGTCACTTGAAAAGAAAATGGAACCCCGCTATGGCTCCTTATATCTTCATGGAACGTAATGGTATTCATATCATTGACCTCCACAAAACAGTTGCAAAAGTTGACGAAGCTGCTGAAGCTTTGAAGCAAATTGCAAAATCAGGCAAAAGAATACTCTTTGTCGCTACTAAAAAACAAGCCAAGCAAGTTGTTGCCGAGAAGGCTACATCAATCAATATGCCTTACGTTATCGAGCGTTGGCCGGGCGGTATGCTGACCAACTTCCCCACCATCCGTAAGGCAGTCAAGAAAATGGCAACCATCGACAAGTTGACAAGCGATGGTACCTATTCGAATTTGTCAAAGCGTGAAATTCTGCAGATTACTCGTCAGCGTGCGAAGTTGGAAAAGAACCTTGGTTCTATTGCTGACCTTACCCGTCTGCCATCAGCGTTGTTCGTCGTTGATGTCATGAAAGAAAACATTGCAGTCCGTGAAGCTAACCGCTTGGGTATCCCTGTATTTGGTATTGTCGATACCAATTCTGATCCTTCAAACGTTGATTTCGTAATCCCGGCAAACGACGATGCCACCAAGTCGGTTGAGGTAATCCTCGATGCTTGCTGCGCTGCCATTGCTGAGGGCATTGAAGAGCGTAAGGTAGAGAAAGTGGATATGGAAGCAGCCGGTGAGGAAGCTCCTGCTCCAAAAGCTCCTGCACGTAAAAGAGTGACAAGAGCTCGCATGGGAAAGAATGATGAGGAATCGATGAATGCAGCCAAAGCTGCTGAATTCGAGACAGAAGGAGAAGCGTAACGATTTGTAGAATTAAAAAAAAACGAAAGAATACTATGGCTGTAACAATAGCTGAAATCACAAAACTACGCAAACTTTCAGGCGCAGGCTTGGCTGATTGCAAGAAGGCTTTGACTGAATCAGAGGGTGATATCGAAAAGGCAATGGAAATTATCCGTAAGAAGGGTCAGGCAGTAGCTGCCAAGCGTTCCGACCGTGATGCTTCTGAAGGTTGTGTGCTGGTCAAATCGGCTGGCGACTATGCAATCATCCTTGCATTGAAGTGCGAAACCGATTTTGTTGCCAACAATGCTGATTTCGTTGCACTGACACAATCAATCATCGATGCTGCCGTTGCCAACAACTGTAAGTCAATCGAGGAAGTCCTTGCCTTGCCTATGGGTAACGGCACAATTCAGGATGCCATTACCGAACGAAGTGGAATCACGGGTGAAAAGATGGAACTTGATGGTTTCTGCCGCGTAGAAGGCGCATACATCAACACGTACAACCACATGACTAAGAACATCCTTTGTACAATGGTTGCTTTCAACAAAATCGTTGACGAGAAGGTCGCACATGATGTTGCCATGCAGATTGCTGCAATGAATCCTATCGCTATCGATCAGGAACGTGTACCTCAGGAAGTCAAGGATCGCGAATTTGCAGTAGCTATCGACAAGACCAAAGCAGAACAAGTGCAGAAGGCCGTTGAAGCTGCATTGAAGAAAGCTGGATTCAATCTCTATACTGCCGAAAGCGAAGAGCATCTGAACGAAGGCATCATGAAGGGATACATCACAGAAGCTCAAGCTGACGAAATCCGCAAACTCAAAGCAGAAGTTTCCGAGCAAAAGGCTGCTAATCTGCCGGAACAAATGGTGCAGAACATTGCAAAAGGTCGTTTGGCCAAATTCTTCAAAGAAGTTTGCCTCCTCGAACAGCAAGACACCATTCAGTCTGACAAGACTGTTGCCCAGGTGCTGAAAGAAGCTGATCCTGAACTGAAGGTTACTGATTTCAAGCGTTTCACTTTGCGCGCTGAATAATCTGGTGACAGGGAGAACAAAAAGGTCGGACTAATGAGTCCGACCTTTTTTGTTGCAAACAGTCATAATGTGAATGAATTATTGTACTTTTGTGACAGAAATGCAATTAACAGACAAGACATGAAAATCATTTGTGTAGGCATGAACTATGCAGAGCACTGCAAAGAGTTGAACAACAACGTTCCGGAAGCAAAGGAACCAGTCATTTTTCTGAAGCCAGATTCCGCGTTGCTCAAGGACGGACGTCCTTTCTTCATTCCCGACCATTGCCCTGCACCCGATTATGAGACAGAATTGGTGGTAAGGATATCACGATTAGGAAAGTACATAGCGCCACGGTTTGCTCATCGTTACTATGATGCCGTGACCATAGGTGTTGATTTCACCAATCGTGAACTGCAAAAGCAAATGAGAACTAAAGGACTTCCTTGGGAATTGTGCAAAGGTTTCGATGGATCGGCAGTCATCGGAAAATTTGTTGGGTTACCGGCACCGATACAACAACTCAACTTCCATTTGGACATCGACGGACAAACTGTTCAAACGGGAACTACTGCCGACATGATAACCACCGTCGATGACATTATAGCATACGCCAGCCAATTCTTTACACTCAAAATGGGCGATTTGATCTACACGGGAACACCTGTAGGGGTAGGAAAAGTGAAAATAGGTCAGCATTTGGAAGGCTACTTGAATAATGAGAAATTATTAAACTTTAATGTAAGATGAAAATACGTGTAGGATTTGGATATGATGTACACCAACTTGTGGCCGGACGTGAACTATGGTTAGGAGGCATCAAGTTAGAACACGATTTAGGACTGCTCGGACATTCAGATGCCGACGTGCTGATTCATGCGATTTGTGATGCGTTGTTAGGCGCTGCAAACATGCGCGACATTGGGTATCATTTTCCTGACACCTCGGGAAAATACCACAACATTGACAGTAAAATCCTATTAGACAAAACCGTCGAACTGATTGCCTCCAAAGGTTATCACATTAGCAATGTTGATGCTACCATTTGTGCAGAAAGGCCCAAACTAAAGAGTTTTATTCCTGCTATGCAAGAGGTGCTGGCAGGAGTGATGAGAATCGACATCGATGACGTGTCCATCAAGGCCACTACGACCGAAAAATTGGGATTCACCGGACGACAAGAAGGCATTGCGGCCTATGCTACCGTATTGATCACCACAGATACAAGCTTGTTATAGCAACAAATACAAAAAAAGAAACAGTCAGCATTTCGCACATAACTGCTTCACTCTTACATCTTGAGCGGTAAACGGGGCTCGAAC
>DCGR01000076.1:13061-20592 GCA_002315285.1 Bacteroides sp. UBA1773
CGCGACCTTCGGCTTGGGAAGCCAACGCTCTACCAACTGAGCTATTACCGCGTTTGCGTTGCAAAGATATAAAATAAATCGGAAATATGGCATCCAATATGTGATTAATTTGTAATTTTGCAAAAAATAAGAACATATAACCATAAAAGATGTATAGAACACATACTTGTGGTGAGCTTCGGCTTGCCAATGTAGGAGAAAATGTGACGCTTGCCGGCTGGGTACAGCGTACACGCAAAATGGGCGGCATGACATTTGTTGACTTACGCGACAGATATGGTATCACTCAACTCGTTTTCAATCAGGATAAGGATGCAACACTCTGCGAACAGGCGAATCGTTTGGGACGCGAGTTCGTGGTTCAGGTGACCGGTGCTGTAAACGAACGTTCTGCGAAAAACCCCAATCTGCCAACTGGTGACATTGAACTGATTGCCGAGCGGATGAACGTGCTCAACGAATCGCTGACACCTCCTTTCACCATCGAAGACGAGAGCGACGGAGGTGACGACATCCGCATGAAATACCGTTATCTCGACCTCCGCAGAACTTGTGTGCGCAAAAACTTGGAGTTGCGTCATCGTATGACAATGGAAGTGCGCCGTTACCTCGACTCGAAAGGTTTCCTTGAAATCGAGACTCCCATGCTAATCGGTTCCACTCCTGAGGGTGCCCGCGAGTTTGTGGTGCCTTCGAGAATGAACCCGGGACAGTTTTATGCTCTGCCACAAAGCCCACAGACATTGAAACAACTACTCATGGTGAGTGGTATGGACCGTTACTTCCAGATTGTACGTTGTTTCCGTGATGAGGATCTCCGCGCTGACCGTCAGCCAGAATTCACTCAAATAGATTGCGAAATGTCGTATGTGGAGCAAGAGGACATCATCCAGATGTTTGAGGGAATGGCCAAACATCTGTTCAAAGAATTGCGGGGTGTGGAACTCGCCGAACCATTTCTGCGTATGCCTTGGAGCGATGCAATGAAATATTATGGATCGGACAAGCCGGACCTGCGCTTCGGAATGCGCTTCGTGGAACTGATGGACGTGCTGAAAGGCCATGGATTCCCCGTTTTCGACAATGCTAACTATATTGGTGGCATTTGTGCCGAAGGTGCAGCCAGCTACACACGCAAACAAATAGACCAGTTGACTGAATTTGTGAAGAAACCTCAAGTGGGTGCGAAAGGTTTGGTGTATGCACGGGTAGAAGCTGATGGAAATGTGAAGTCATCGGTCGATAAGTTCTACTCCCAAGAAGTGCTGCAACAGCTGAAGGCCAAGTTTGGCGCGAACCCAGGCGACCTTATTCTCATCCTGAGCGGCGACGATGCTATGAAGACCCGCAAACAATTGTGCGAACTTCGTCTGGAAATGGGGCGTCAGCTTGGTCTGCGCGACAAGAACAAGTTTGCTTGTCTGTGGGTTGTGGATTTCCCAATGTTCGAATGGAGCGAGGAAGAACAGCGCCTAATGGCCATGCATCATCCGTTCACTCATCCCAAGGAGGAAGACATCCCGTTGCTTGATACCAAGCCAGAAGAAGTCCGTGCCGATGCCTATGACATGGTTGTCAATGGTGTAGAGGTTGGCGGTGGCTCCATCCGTATTCACGATTCTAAACTTCAGGCAAAGATGTTCGAAATTCTTGGTTTTACACCCGAAAAGGCGCAGGAACAGTTCGGCTTCCTAATGAATGCCTTCAAGTATGGTGCGCCTCCTCATGGAGGACTCGCCTACGGCCTAGACCGTTGGGTTAGCTTGTTTGCCGGTCTCGACAGTATCCGCGACTGCATCGCATTCCCTAAAAACAACAGTGGCCGCGATGTGATGCTGGATGTTCCAACCTGCTTGGATAACAAACAACTCGACGAATTGAGCTTGAGGACTGTCTTAAAGGCTTCCGATAAAGAACAAATCCAATGACTTCCTGTTTCGGCCGTTTGCTGATTTCCTTTCGGCAAACGGCTCGACTCGTTTTTAGTCCTAACGTATGTTAACTTGCCTTAAAACAACATCATGTTAATCCTTGCTGTCCTTTTAGCTCTGAATACAACTTTTGCCCACGTTTCATCTCTGACGAATGAGAAGAAAAACGAAATTATCAAGCAAGCCAACAAAGGATATCCTTCGCGAACAGGCGAGATAGATATCCGCAAGGGTTTTGCCAATCCACCTAAGGGTTATGGCAATGTGCCTTTTTATTGGTGGAGCGGTGATAGCCTACGCATAGATCGGCTGAATGAGCAACTTGAAATTTTATCAAATGCATCTACCGATGGGTTATGTGTAAGCTATAACCACACCAACGCCGTTGTTGATACTGTCGTCAATGCGCAAGGACATGGTTTTTGCGGTCGAGTGCAGGGAGGCACACCACGGGTATTGTCGGAGCAGTGGCGCAACATCTGGAATGATTTTTCCGAATCGTGCGCCCAGAAAGGAATCGGACTTGGAATGGACGACTACGTAGTGGCATGGCCGAAGAATGGCGAGTACATAGACTCTATCCTCGCCTTGCCTCAAATTAAATCCTATCAAGGTCGATTGCGACAAGCCACCATTGCTGTGGGCTCCCCATTGCCAGAACATGTTGTAGTAACAATTCCTCTATTGCGAGACAGCCTTCAGGTAATCTACACCACAGAGGCGCCTGAACTTCATCCAGAGTTGGGACACAAACTCATAGAACACTATTTCAATCCATTCGTCGAGCACATGACTCCAGAAGCCCAGAAAGGAATGAACTATTTCTTCCAAGACGAGTTGGACTACAATCTGAATCTGTACTCGTGGAGTGAAGACATGCCCCAGGAGTTCCTCAAGCGCAAGGGCTACGACATTGTGCCATTGCTTCCCATGCTTTTCGGACAATGTGACGAACAGAAAGCGCGCATCCGCCTCGACTATGCCGAAGTGCTGACACAGTTGTCCGAGGAACGTTATTTCCAGCCAATCTATCAATGGCATGCCGACAAAGGACTTATTTATGGTAGCGACAACCAAGGCAGAGGCCTCAATCCCACCCAATACCTCGACTACTTTCGTGCCTCGAAATGGTACACGGCTCCTGGCAACGATGCGCCATCGCGCGGAAGCAGTTTCAACCAGACAAAAGTGTCGAGCAGTGTGGCTCATCTTTACCAACGTCCGCGTACTTGGCTGGAAGCATTCCATAGCATGGGATGGGATGCCAACGGAGCTTTGCTTACCCATCAGCTCGACCATCACATCATAGCTGGAGGCAATCTGCTCTGCATGCACGGCCTTTATTACTCCACCCATGGAGGATGGTGGGAGTGGGCGCCACCCTGCTTTCATTTCCACATGCCTTATTGGGAGCACATGAAAGTGTGGCTAAAATATGCCGAACGCATGTGTTTCGTGCTCAGCCAAGGTGTACATGTGTGTGATGTGGCAGTCTTATATCCAACCGAAACTATGCAGGCTTATCCTGACACGAATGCCGATGCCACGTTTGCTGTGGCCAATGCACTCAGTCCAAACGGCATCGACTTCGACTTCATTGATTTCGCTTCATTACAAGGTGCCGACATCACCAATGCCACCCTTCAAGTCGCCGACGAACGATACCGTGTTTTGGTATTGGCCGACACCAAGGCACTACATCAAGAGACACTTCAAAAAATTATCCAGTTTGCTGATGCGGGAGGTATGGTCATATCTTTCGGCTGCACCTTGAAAGAGCTCGCCAACCATCCAAGCATCATCCAAGTTGCCTCTGCCGAAGATGTGTTGACACAAGTACGCCAGCATGTCGGGACAGCTGATTTCCGAGCTTCTTCTGGCTACGGACGTGTACTTCACCGCAAGGTGGCTGACCACGATGTGTATATGATCATGGACGTGAACAAGGGAGACGAATTGTTCTTCCGTGCCAAGGGGAAGGTTGAAATTTGGGATGCACAACATGGTACCATAGCTGAAGTGCCTATTCTTCGTGCCGATGACAGCGGAACATGGGTGAAACATGATGGAGAGAAAGATGTGTCGCGACTTTATGTTTTTTCGCCCGGTGAGCCTACCTTCCAGACTGCAGGAACGGCCAAGGCCTCAAAACAACAATCGCAAGTGGTAGATGGACTATGGGACATTACAATCATACCTACACTTGATAACCGATGGGGGGATTTCCGTTTGCCAGTCATGCCAGGTTTCATTGGAGTGGAAGCACGCGAAATGGGTGCAACATTTATTCCTGGTCATAAAGACTTATTGCCGACCGATGTCATGGTAGCCAATCAAAGCCTACCTATCGTTTATGGTTATGGACCATACATGTTGACCCACACGGTCAAAGCCTCCCGTCCTGTTGCTGAGGTGGTAAAGGAAGCTCTTGCCGGCCAGTTCGACTCCCTGTGGAAGCTTTACACTTTTTCTTGGCAATATGGGGTATTCAACAGTCCTGGCAGCCAAGGCTACCACGGACTAAAGTCCAAAGTAGATAGCCGCTTTCTCATTCTCGACCAGGGAGGTCATCAACTCTTCACCACTCAGGTCTATGCTCCATCCGATGCAACCTACCGATTGCTCATTGAAGGCATCCGTCCGTATGCGCTGATCATTGATGGGAATGAAGTGGCTACACCCTGTTTGTCGCTCAAAGAAGGTTGGCACAAGTTGCTGTTGGTTTATGACAATACCCCAAAGACTGCTTACACGCTGCAGGGCATGGTCTCATTTACTGTCGATCCGCGCAATCGTTCCATGGTGATGCTTTATCCGCAACAATCCCCTGAGCCAAAGGTATATGATGAATATGCCGATATTGTAGCTTCCAAATGGTATGGAACCTCATTTCTGCCTTTCGATGTGAACGGAAATCAAGATGGACGTTGGCTGTACCACTTCAGCACCGCTCCAGGTACAATTTCAATGCACTTCTCAACACATGGAACCATCGATAATATTTGGGTAGATGGCAGGTTGATAGATGGGAAACCTGACGCTCAAGGTAATCTCACCTTGCCAATCCACAACGCTGGCATTAGCGATGTTTACGTGCTTGCTACACCAGAAAGAGGATATCCCGGCACGGCATTTTTTGCCGGGCCAGTGGCTATGTTGTGCCATGGAGGAAAAGTGCCTGTAGGCGATTGGACCCAATGGGGCGCAATGAAATTCTATTCAGGAGGTGTAAGGTATCGGAAGCAAGTGGATATTGAGAAAGTGTCTGACCAAACTATACAAATAGACTTGGGAACGGTTGATGCTACTTGTGAAGTAAACGTCAATGGACAGAAAGTCGATGTGCTCATCAACAAGCCCTACCGACTTGACATCACAGACTATCTGCACGATGGCGAGAACACCATCGAGATATTGGTTTACAGTGCGCTTTCCAACCATTACCAAACCATTCCGTCGCCCTATCAAGGCATTCCACACGCAGGTCTCATCGGACCTGTCCACCTAATGTATGGAAGCAAATGAATTGTAGCATAACCCTTAGGTATCAATCACAGGCTTGAAACAACAAGCAAATCTATTTGTCAAAGAACATTAGATTCACATAATAAACTAAAGAAGAAATGGATATGAAATCAGTAAATAAGATAATTGCTCTGTTGGCCTTCGTGCTGAGCATGGCAGTAGGTCATAGTCAAGCACAAGGCATCAAAATAGATTTCGATAAAAAAGTGATATACACGGATTCATTGAATTTGCCATCTAATTGTATTGCCAAAAACATTCTCAACATCCTACCAGAACTGTTGGAAAGGCCAGGTTATCTGCTTCTCAATAAATACGACATCAAGATTGACGATGTGTCCGTTGGTGAAGCACTTGATGGAGCCCTGTCGCAACTACGACTCAGCGACATTGAGAAGATTGAAGTCGATGAATCCCCCATTTCAAGCTATCAGAATTATGGTCAGAGTGGTAGTATCAACATCTGGCTACGCAACAAGCCTTCCAAAGAGAAAAAGACTTGGGGCAGCATATCCACTGACATGACCCTCCCTTTCAATCTGTTGCCAAAGTTTACAATGACATACATGGACGAGAAAATAAATGTTCGTGGATTTGTGCTCGGCGACATATACGAAGACACTCACCACAGGGACTACCAGGATTATGCCGATGGCCAATTGTATCATTCCACCACGGCAAAAGATGTGGAGAAGTATTGGAGCGACATGGCGCGTGTCTATATCAACTACACACCCGACGAAAAGAACAGCATCAAACTGGATGTCTCACAGGTGGCGAAGCTGATAGACCAAAGCTTCACCAAGAATGACAGCAAAGGATTTCAGAAGACTTATGACGAATCCAGACTGATCAGAACCAATTTGCTGTACAAACATGAATGTCGTGGAAAATCCTTGTTCAAGGCTGAGGTGGAATTTGATTACCAACCATTATCGTCAACCGACAAAAAACCTCAGACTCGTTTTTATGTGGATAATAAAGTGAACAGTGTTGCAGGAAAAATCTCCTTCATGCAACATTTACCCATAAAGAATCAGACAAGCAACCCTGCTTCAATAGAAGCGGGCATTAAGGGCAGATTTGATTTCACAGAAAGCGACAATAGATGGGAATACACTAACAGCTCGCCCACAAAATATTTCTTTAACAAATTCAAAGGCAATAACTTTAACCCATACATTGAATCAAAAAATGCTTTCGGGCAATTTCGGATAAAAGGTGTGGTAGAGTTGCAATGCTTCCACTACAACATCAACATGTACACACATGACACATACACTCATAACATTGCTGATGTGGCAGGAAAACTCATGGCAGAGTGGCACTTTACACCCCATAGGAACATCCGATTCATTCTGGACAGAAAGATTTTACTGCCATCCTATGAACAAATCTTTCCCTATCAATTCACAAACCCTAAGAAGCTTGTGGAGTTCTTTGGCAATGAAAAATTGAAAAACACCTATTCGCACGAAGCGAGCATCGACTATAATTCGGATTACCAATGGGACAATCGTACGCTCCTTTTCAATGTCGGAACAAGTTTCAACAATGTAAGCAATCTCATTCGTGAGAAGGAATTGTCCAAGACCGTTCAAACCTTCGTCAATGAGGGAAAAAACTTGATATTCAATCAGAATTTCATGGCGCGCTACTCCTATAAGCATTTTGCGGTGGCCCTTACTGCCAATCTGTATCATTATCGTCTGGAAGATATAGATAATCCCGACTCCTTTCATTATTTTAATGTGTGCCTTCTTCCATCAATCACATTGCCTAATGGTTGGGAAGGATTGATACGTTTATTATATACCAGCCAAGTAAAGACAAATAGTTCAACCCTTGGCGAGTGTACACACATGAGCTTCAACCTCGGCAAGTGGTGGGGCAGGTTCAACCTGCATTGCTATGGCCGATTCTCATTGAGAGGAAAGACTCATGACATTGCATATTCCAACAACACCAGCCAATATACGTATTACTACATGCCAGAAAGCGCATTTGGCGTAGGAATGAATTACAGTTTTTAAACTAAAGAGGTCTTCGTGTTGACCTGAGCTCGCGAAGGTCAA
>DCGR01000076.1:20613-31655 GCA_002315285.1 Bacteroides sp. UBA1773
GATACAGCGTAGTTACACATATATACTATGGTGATTAACCCCGTTTTCGAATTGCATGCGATTGAAATTCAGTTAAATATGAAAACGAGATTTCGCGTACAAATGTAAAACTTCCTTATGGAATGACCAAATATTAAGCAAACAAGTTAATCCGGATGGCTTTAGCTTTCCGCAGGAATTAGTACAACAGATGTCATAAATCAGCCCAAGTCAACCATCAAAAGCCAATGGGAGTGGGTACTTTCCAATACAACGTCAGGCACACATTGCCATACGGGAAAGGAGTGCTTGTGACCATTCCAAGGTAACGACCATGAACAGACAAGTCCTTATAGGCTCTTCGAATAGACTGCGGTACCGCTGCAAGCCACCATCAAGATGCTGTTTTGCTGACCTACCGTCTCATAGTCTATGTCGATGCCAATGATGGCATTGGCACCCATGACCATGGCACGGTCTTGCATTTCGCGTAGGGCTTTTTCTTTGGCTTCAATGAGCGTACGTTCATAGCTTCCGGCTCTACCTCCAAAAAAGTCATGGATACTCGCAGCAAAATCTTTCAAGAAATTGGCTCCAATGATTACTTCACTGGTCACCACACCGTAATATCGGTCGATTGGGTGACCCTCAATGTTGTTGGTTGTAGTTAGTAGCATATTCCTTATTGAAAAAATAACATGACAATAGATGAATGTGAAATCTATCTTGTACGGTTTTCGACCGTCATGTGCAAGTTTACGGAAAAAACAGACATGACACAACTAATCCTTCATGAATTTAAGTTTTTTTAAATGCTGCTATCCTGTTCATCTATCTTTAAATGCTGCTATCCTGTTCATCTATCCATAGGGAATAGTAACGATTTCTTGCGTAGCAATAGAATTATTCTTGGTCTGAAAAGTTACTTGTGGATGACACGGTGGTCTGGAAGGAAAAACGATTGTATGGTCTATGGCTGTTTTGTGGCCTGTACTGTTTCATCGAGAGGCCTCTAATCTTTTTTTACTGTCCTCTCGTGGAACAAGTTTTGGGCAGTAAATGGTGAATGGAAAAGCTCCTTTGGATTTGTTGGTTTCTTTGGCTTTTTACAGATTCTCTACACGTACTTGGGTGGTGGGTGTGATGTTTTTTCGCGTAATTTATATAAAACAGGGTACACATCTACACGCTTTTCAAAAGGGGAGTTCGATTGAGGGGGGTACAAAGACTATTGAGCTTTGGGGAAGATGGGGAAAGAGGCTCCGTTGCCCGTTCCCAGTAAGTGCAAGCGACAGGTTATGGTTTTGGCTATCAACCTGTCGAACGAAAAAAGATGAGATGACATGAAAATGTAATGGGGAAAATCACTATTTTTGTAGCCGAATCCTTTATTATCGATGTGCATGATATGATGTTGAAACGAAAAATATTTGCCTTGATGGTTTCGGTGGCCATGTGTATGCTACTGGGCCTGTCGGTGGTGCCACACCATCACCATGAGGGTGTGATATGCGTTATGCATCATGCGGCACATGATGGAGATCATCGGGATTCGGACAAAGCACACGGTGGCGATGCCGCATCGCATCACGATGACTCTACCTGTGTGGAGCATTGCACGTACTTGTTCTCTCGCATGGAACAGGTGATGCCGATGTTGTGGATACATGCACTGTGTGTCTGGATAGGAAATGGCGTTTTGCTGCAAGTGGCTTGCAACGGATGTGTTTCCAACGTATTCTATGAACGGTCGCCTCGGTGCTGTGTGGGTGTGCATGGAATTTGGGGATTGCGTGCCCCACCGTCGGTGGAGGCTTGACGGAAAAACATGCGTCCGCGCAAGCGGTTGCAGAGCCGTTGAACGAGAGTGGAAACTATATTTTTTACTGATTACTGTTTTTTTTATGAAAAGATATTTCGTAGCCATCGCGGGATTGGCTACGCTTGTTGTGGTGGGCTGTGGCGAACACCATGCTCATGAACATGGGCATCATGAACAGATGAATGAAGAAAAACACGATGGACATGCACACAGCCATGAGTGTGAGGTCGATGAACATGCACACTCGCAGGCACATGCCGATGAGATAATGATGAGCGGGGAGCAGATGGAAGCCGCTTCCCTGCGGGTGGAAACCATGAAGGCCGACCATTTCAGCGCGGTGATGAAGGTGAGTGGAAGGGTGTGCCCACAGCAGGGTGCCGAACTGACCGTTGTGGCTCCCTCGGAGGGAGTGGTGGATTTTGCTGGCCACACACTGACCCCTGGAACAACTGTGGAACGTGGCAAGGCACTGGCTTGGCTGTCTGGCTCGAAATTGCGGCAGGGCGATGCTGCCCAACAAGCAAAACTGGTTTTCGAAACTGCCCGGAAGGATTTTGAGCGGGCGCAAAGGCTGGTGGCCGACAAAATCATATCGGTGAGGGAGTATGAGCAGGTAGCACTGCGCTACGAAACGGCTAAGACTGCCGTTCAGGGTATGGAACTGACCGAACGGGGTACGGTAGTGCAATCGCTGATGGCAGGATATGTGAAACAGCTGTTGGTGGGTCAAGGCGATTATGTGGGCGTGGGGCAACCGTTGCTGGTCGTGGCAAACACTCGCCGACTGCAACTCGAGGCCGACGTGCCGGTGCGTTACTTCAAGCACCTGCGCGAGGTGAATGGTGCCAATTTCAGGATGGCCTATGATGACACCCTGCATAGGCTGGCCGACCTGAATGGCTGTGTGGTGTCGTATGGAAAGGCTGTGGAGAATGGGGCGGCATACGTTCCACTGACTTTGGAGTTCGACAATGTGGGTGATGTGGTCCCTGGAGGGTTTGCTGAGGTGTTTCTGCTCATGCGGCAGCGTGAGGGTGTGTTGTCGGTGCCCTTGCAGGCTGTCATGGAGGAACAAGGCTTCCATTATGTCTATCAGCAGGTGCACGACGGAGCTTTCAAGAGGAGGCAGGTCACGATGGGGCAGAGTGATGGAGAACGTGTGGAGATTAGTGAGGGATTGTTGGAAGGCGACATGGTGGTGACACGTGGTGCTTACCAGGTGAAGATGGCCAGTGTGGCGAAGGCCGTGCCAGGTCATTCGCATCATCATTGATGACGGAGCAAAGAAAGGAAAGAGATTATGCTGAACAAGATTATACGTTTTTCGCTCGACAATCGGCTGATGATTGTGGCTTGCGCGGTTGTGCTGCTGCTGTGGGGTGGATTCACGTTGTCGAGGATGGATGTCGATGTGTTTCCTGATCTCAATGCGCCTACGGTGGTGGTCATGACCGAGGCCAACGGTATGGCGGCAGAAGAGGTGGAGCAACTGGTGACCTTCCGCATAGAGACGGCTGTGAATGGTGCCACTGATGTGCGTCGTGTACGCTCTTCCTCAACCACGGGCTTCTCCATCGTATGGGTGGAGTTCGATTGGGGGACAGACATTTATCGTGCCCGTCAGATTGTGTCGGAAAAGATTGCTGTGGTGAAGGAAGAGTTGCCTGCCGGAGTGTCGAATCCTACGCTTGGCCCGCAGTCGTCCATTCTGGGCGAGATGATGTTTGTGGCCCTTACGGCCGATTCCACTTCGCTGCAGGAATTGCGCACACTGGCCGACTGGACAGTCCGTCCGCGCATACTGGCCACTGGGGGTGTGGCACAGGTTGCGGTGATTGGTGGTGAGGTGAAGGAATATCAGTTGTTGCTGGATCTGGCCAGGATGAAACATTATGGAGTGAGTCTGGACGAGGTGCTGGCCGCCACGCGTGGCATGAACGAGAACAGAGCGGGTGGTAGCCTGTACGAGTATGGCAATGAGTACATCGTGCGTGGCATGCTCTCGACCCATGATGTGGAAGAACTGGGCAGGGCAGTGGTGAAGCTGGTGGATGGAATGCCGGTGTGTGTGGACAATGTGGCGCAGGTGTGCATGGGCAACCATACACCCCGGATGGGTACAGCCTCTTATCGGGGTAGACCGGCGGTGATGCTGACCGTGACCAAACAACCTGACACGAGTACGACCGACCTGACTGAACAGATTGACAAGGCCTTGCAAGAGTTGCAGAAGCAACTGCCCTCTGATGTGAGGCTATCGACCGACGTTTACCGTCAGGAGCGTTTCATCGATAGTTCCATCGGCAATGTAAGGAAATCGCTTGTCGAGGGCGGCATATTGGTGGTCATCATTTTGTTTCTGTTCCTGATGAATGTGCGTACTACGTTGATATCGCTCGTTACAATGCCGTTGGCTTTGGTGATGTCCATATTGGTGCTCCATGTATTCGGATTGACCATCAACACGATGAGTCTCGGAGGTTTTGCCATAGCCATCGGTTCGTTGGTGGATGATGCCATCGTGGATGTGGAGAACGTGTATAGACATCTGCGCGAAAACCGCAACCTGCCTTTTACACAACAACGCTCTATTGCGCGTGTGGTGTTCGAGGCTTCGAAGGAGATCCGTTTGCCCGTGCTCAACTCCACGCTCATCATCATTGCCAGTTTCATGCCCTTGTTTTTCCTCTCGGGCATTGAGGGCCGGCTGTTGGTGCCGCTTGGTGTAGCGTTCATTACTGCATTGTGCGCTTCCACTTTGGTGGCGTTGACGCTTACTCCTGTGCTTTGCAGCCTATTTCTGGACAATGATACATACTTCGCTTCGCAGGAGCCTGTGCAGACGCGCTATGTGAAGAGATGTTACGACAAGGTATTGGCATGGGGACTGAGGCGGCAACGCTTGGTACTTCTGGTTACGGGTGTGTCGTTTGTGGTGGCATTGGTGGTGTTCGCTGGTCTTGGCCGAAGTTTTCTTCCTCCTTTCAACGAAGGCTCGTTTACAATCAATGTGAGCACGATGCCGGGCATTTCGCTCGATGAGTCGGACAGGGTAGGTGCCCGGGCCGACTCGATACTGCTTGGAATACCCGAAATCCTGACATTGGGACGTAAGACGGGTCGCGCCGAACTCGATGAACATGCCTTGGGTGTGAACAATTCGGAAATAGAGGCTCCTTTCCTGCTTGGCAAACGGAGCAAGGACGAGGTGATAACCGATATACGTGAGCGGATGAAGCAGATTCCAGGCATTAATCTGGAGGTCGGATCACCCATTACGCACCGTATTGACGCCATGCTGTCGGGGACAGAGGCCAATGTGGCCATCAAACTGTTTGGCGAGGACCTGACCAAGATGTACGAGATTGGTAACCAGATAAAGGCATTGGTGATGGAGATAGAAGGGCTTGCCGATGTGAATGTGGAGCAACAGGTAGAACGTCCGCAACTTCGGATTGTGCCCCGGCGAGAACTGATGGCCCGAAATGGAGTGTCTTTGCCCGAGTTTGCCAACATGGTGGATGTGCTGATTGCGGGTGAAGAGGTATCGCAGGTCTATGAGGATGGCAAGGTGTTTGCCCTGATCTTGAAGGCCGACGGAGAGAACCGTGCTACGGCAGAACAAATCAAAGACATGATGGTTGACGCCAACGGGCGGAAAATACCACTGTCCGACATTGCCGATGTGGTATCTACCGCAGGACCCAATGCCATCAATCGCGAGAATGTGGCCCGGAA
Source organism: Bacteroides sp. UBA1773 (assembly GCA_002315285.1). GTDB lineage: Bacteria > Bacteroidota > Bacteroidia > Bacteroidales > Bacteroidaceae > DCGR01. The sequence continues at coordinate 26,156 of DCGR01000076.1, forward strand.
GATAGTGGTTTCGGCCAATGTGGCAGGACGTGACCTACGTGGCGTGGTCAATGAGATCCGTCGGGTCATCGATGAGCAGATTACACTGCCGGAAGGCTATCATGTGGAATATGGTGGACAGTTTGAGAGCGAACAGTCGGCATCTCACACATTGCTGGTCACTTCGCTGGTGTCGATACTGGTCATCTTCCTGCTGCTGTTCAATCAGTTCCGTAATGTCATAGAGTCGGTGGTCATCCTGCTCAACTTGCCGTTGGCACTCATAGGCGGCGTGTTGGCGGTAGGTATCACGGGTGGTGAGCTCAGCATTCCGAGCATTATCGGCTTCATCTCTCTTTTTGGTATAGCCACCCGTAATGGTATGTTGCTCATTGCCAGATACAACGACTTGAGAACCGAGGGCTACGGCTTGCGCGAGAGCATCGTGAGGGGATCGCTCGACAGGCTGAACCCTATCTTGATGACGGCGCTTACCTCTGCTTTGGCCTTGATACCGATGATTGTGGGAAGCGACCAGCCGGGAAACGAGATACAGAGTCCGATGGCGGTGGTGATATTGGGCGGATTGGTGACTTCCACATTGCTGAACGGATTGGTCATCCCCATCGTGTACGAAATGACAGGGAAATATGCCAATGTAGTGTCCTTGCAGGTGCCATCGTTGGTCGAAAAAAAAGAGAAAGGGTATGAAAATGAAGGATAACAGGATGAAAAGGTGTTTTTTGCTTGGCGCATTTGTGCTTTCCATGTCGCTGTCGGTGGCACAGGACAATGTCTCCATACTCCTTGATAGGGTAGAGGAAAACAACCTGACCTTGCGGGCCTTGCGGGCGGATATGGATGCCCAGAAATTGGGCAATCACGCTGAGGCGCGGCTTGCCGACCCTGAAGTGGATTACCATCATTTGTGGGGAAATCCGGCTGGGATAGGGCTTCGCAGGGATGTGAGCGTGGCGCAACAGTTCGATATGGCTACGATTACCGGTCTGAAAAGTCGGGTGGCGAAACGGAAGGACGAGTTGGCCGACTGGAAGTATCGTGCTGAACGGATGAATGTCTTGCTTGAGGCGAAACTCGCTTATCTGGATATGGTGTATTGCAATGCCATGCACGGCTTGCTTGCCGAACGGAAGGAACGGGCGCAGTCATTGGTCGATTTGCAACAGGTGCGCCTGGATGCGGGTGATGGCAATTTGCTGGATCTGAACAATGCCAAACTGGCATTGGTTCGGACTGCCTCGGAACTGATGGGGATAGAGGCCGAGCAAAATGCCGTGCATGGAAAACTGGAAAAGCTGAATGGCGGAAATGAGGTGAGAATCGTCAGGAAGGATTATGATGAGGTGGTGCTTCCGCCTGATTTTGCAGAATGGTTTTCCCAAAAGGAAAGCCAGAACCCCATGCTGGCATATCTGAGGCAGCATGTGGTAGTGAGCAAGAAAGAAGTGGCCTTGCGTCGCACCCGGGGGCTTCCTTCGTTTTCGGCGGGTTATATGGGCGAGTTTACACAAGGCGAACGATATCAGGGGCTGATGTTCGGGATGACAATTCCAATCTGGTCGAACAAGGTGCGTGTGCGTCAAGCGAAAACTGCCCTGACCGCTGCCCAGATGCGTCAGGCCGATGAACGGCTCCAGCAGCTTACGGAACTTGAGTCTTTGTACCGACAGGCCGAGTCGCTGCGGAAATCGATGGATGACTGTCGCAAGACTGTCGCATCGGCTAACAACATCGCTTTGCTGCAGAAAGCGCTTCAAGAGGGCGAGGTGTCGGTCATGGAATATTTGCAGCAGGTGGGGATGTGTTACGACGTGTTCATCCAACTGCTGCGGTTGGAACGCGATTACCAGAAAACGTGTGCTGCCTTGTCGGCAATGGAACTTTGAGATGGAATGTACGAAAAAGGTATTATTATGAGCGATGATTTGAAAAAGACAAGTGGATTGGTTCGTGAATGCCCATGTTGGCAAACGATACTCGATGAGTATGCCGGTGATTCTAGCATCGATGGATTGTTGCTGGTAGGATGTGTGGAAAATAGCCGTGCCGAAGTGGAGCTCTGTAGGAAAAACTCACAAGGAGTGTTTTATGTGGACTGCAATGGTTCGGCATATATCGGGAAAAACGGATTGGGAAAGGTTCGTGAAGGCGATGGAATGACTCCGGAGGGTGATTTTGATGTCCGAAGGGCTTTTGGCATTCTCCCCAATCCGGGTACCTGTATGGAATATTTCGACATAACCGACACGATGGTGGCTTGTGATGAGGAGGGTGAACACTATAATCAGATTGTAGATACACGGTTTATGGATCATCCATGTGGAGGAGAGCAGATGGCGAAGATGATGCCAGAATATTCGTATGGATTGGAACTCAACTACAACCCACAGAATGTCTATCCCAAGGGCTCGGCCATTTTCGTCCATTGTAAAGGAAAAAAGGCTTTCACTATGGGATGTGTGGCAATCGATGAGTCGCTGATGCGTCATGTGCTTGTTTCATCGAGGGGGCTGAAAGTGTGCATCCGGCAACGGTGTTTTGCCGTAGAGGCAGGCAAAGAAAATATTGGATGAATCCACGACAGCGGCCAAATCTACAAAAAATAGAAGAAAATTGCAAAATGATTTGAATAATCGGAAGAAATTTCTAATTTTGTGGCCATATATTTGTGGATTCTCAAGGCGGGTTCCCTTGGATTGGCGTGAGTCGGATGAAGGAATTTTGTGGGACGGATTTTGCCATGCTTTTGCAGAAACGTGGTAATCTTTGGCCCAGAAGGATGAAACGAATGATGTAGGTAAGAACTTGCAAACAATCAGAGCGGATGGCCATTGATTTGTACTTTCTTGCCAATGTAAATGTGAAAATAATATGAATTGTTTATTAACTTAATGTAATGACTATTGGTATGAAAAAAATGCTTTTGATTCTTGTCATGACTTTAATGGCAGTAGCAAACTCGTATGCTCAGGGGCAATCCGTAGGATGGAACCTGAATTTTGCTACGAAGAGTGAAAATTTCGGTGTAGGTGTGAAATATCGTTGCTATGTGGCAGACTATTTCCGTGTTGAGCCTTCTGCTGATTATTTTTTCAAGAATAAGGGTGTTTCCAATTGGGATTTGAATTGCAATTTGCATTTCTTGTTCAGATCGAACAGAGATTTGTTTTTCTATCCTCTTGCTGGCGTTTCATTTGCAGCATTCTCTGTTGGTCCCAGCGACTATAATCGCTTGGGATTCAATCTCGGTGGAGGATGCGACTGGGAATTTGACAGAAACTGGGTGGCTACAGCCGAAGTGAAATACCAGTGCCTGAAGGACTTTGGTCAAGCCGTATTCACCTTAGGATTCGCATATTGTTTTTGAATGGGAGCTTGTTCAGGCAGAATCTGTCAATGGACCTGACTTGAACGTTGGATTTTATCTTGTCCTTGTAGAATCATACAACGTGCGATGGTTCAAAAGGGTAGGGCGAATGATATAGGCAAGGAACGGCAAGCGGCAGAAACTGACAACCATTAGGCTGTATGCCTTGGCGGTGATTGGTGGAATCTGTTTTACATCATAATTTTTGTAGCAATGAAAAACATGTTGTCATGTTCCGCTTTCGGAACAGTAAAATGGCTTGCCGTTGTGTATGCCAGCGCTGTCATGACGGCGTGTGGAACGTCTCGTGCTCTCCCGACGGATGCAAACGATGAGGTATATAATGCTGGATTTGGAGAAGTGAATCGCGACGATGCCGTGTATTCGGTGGGAAGCATCACAAACCGCAAGAACGAAGCTTCAGCATATTCCAACATCTTTGATTACATCAGGGCGCGTGTGCCTGGAGTGTGGATGGATTATGCCGATCATGGAGACACCCCCAACATCTACATTCGTGGCACCACTTCCATTCACGCCCCTCACCAACCTATGTTTATGGTAGATGGCCGACAGGTGGAAAGCATTGCCAATATCAACCCTAATGATGTGCGGACGGTGACGGTGCTGAAAGATGCTTTGGCTGCATTGTATGGAGTGCAGGGAGCCAATGGCGTGATTCAAATTTGGACAAAGCGCGGCGATGATGCCGAGTGAAATCTTTTTGTTTTCCGAAAACCATGAACCGTTACTTTTTTGTGGTTGTCTTTATGCTGGTCGTTTTTTCGGCCTGTGGCACACAGCGTGGAGGCGTGTTATCGCAACAGGATGACCAAGTGGATGTGGGTTATGGCACCACTTCGCGGCGCAATTCTGCTTATGCTGTGGGTAAGGTGGATGTGGAGCAGATACAAGACTTGGCTTACACCTCTATCTTTGATTATTTGCGTGCGAGGGTGTCTGGTGTGCAGGTGGGTTATGCCGCGCCTGGAGAAACTCCGGACATACAGATTCGTGGCATTGGTTCCATCAATTCGTCCACTCAGCCGATTTTTGTGGTCGATGGAATGCAAGTGGGCAGCATTGCTGAAATCAATCCCAATGACGTGAAGTCGATAACGGTACTGAAAGATGCTGCGGCTTCGATTTATGGCATACGTGGCGCCAATGGCGTCATTCAGGTCACAACCAAGTCGGGATGCCAATAGGATGTATTTCTCTAATCCCATAAAAAAGGAGTGTCATTGACACTCCTTTCATTGAAAATGGTTTTCGCTAAGCGAACATCTTTTGTGGGGTAAACCTTACTTCAATGTGCCAGCTTCTGCCGATTGAATCATTTGTGTGCTGGCATACATGTAAATCTCTACACGACGGTTTTGCTCTTGGCCAGCTTTTGTGCTGTTGTCGGCAACAGGGTTGGCTTCGCCATAACCTACCACGTTTTTCACCTGAGTGTTGCTTACTCCACATCCCAACAGGTATGAGGCTACGCTTTGTGCGCGTTGCTGACTCAAGGTGATGTTCTTTTGTTGGCTTTGGGCAGCGGTGCTGCCTTTCCAACCTTGGTTGTCGGTATAACCTTGGATCTCAACATCCATTTCGGCATTCTTCCGGAGCACGTCGTTGGCGAATTGGCTCAACGATGCTTGTGCGTCGCTGCTGAGAGTGGATTTGCCTGTGGCAAACAGGATGTTGTTGTCAAAGGTGACCTTCACGGCTTGCAATCCGTTGCTGTCGGTGACTTGTTCCACTTTGGCACCTTCAATGGCAGCAGCCTCGGCAGCAGCCTTGTCCATCTTCTTGCCAATGAGTGCTCCTGCCGTACCACCTACAGCTGTACCAATGGCAGCTCCGATGAGTGCGCCTTTGCCATTCCCAGCAATACCACCGATAATGGCACCTAATGCGGCACCTGCGCCACCACCAATCAAACCTTTCTTTGTGGTGTTGTTCATACTACCACAGCTACTCAAGATGAGAGAAATGCATAATGCAAAAATTCCAATTTTCTTCATGACACTTGTTTTCTAAAATTATTGAATTACTTTATTTTAGTAACGTGTAAGAAACAACTTACAACATTTTTACTTTAGACTTTGGAGATGTTTTTGCTTGCTTTTTGAGGGAGTT
>DCGR01000076.1:31730-31922 GCA_002315285.1 Bacteroides sp. UBA1773
GATGGTCTCACGTTACAAATTGTGATAAGTTGTTTTTTACACGTTACTTAATAGGCAAACATAGGATAGTTCTTCATTGTGTCGTTTACACGTTCACGAACTTGATCTATCACTTCTTCGTTATCCACATTGTCGAGCACCTGCTCTATGAGTTCGGCAATCAGCACCATCAGGTCTTCCTTGGCACCACGG
>DCGR01000076.1:31991-39796 GCA_002315285.1 Bacteroides sp. UBA1773
CGAATGGAACCATGTTCTTGTTGGCTGTGATGTCGGCGCTTACAAGGGCCTTCTCAGCCACCTTACCTGTCAGGTCAGGATATTTCGACCGTAAGTCAACAAGCATGGAGTGGTTGTCGGTACCTCCGCTGACAATGGTGAAGCCCCGCTTCATGAGCTCTTCGGCCAGTTTCTTTGCATTGACCTGGACCTGCTTTGCATATTCCTTGAACTCAGGTTGCAGAATCTCGCCGAAAGCTACGGCCTTGGCAGCAATGACGTGCTCAAGCGGTCCGCCTTGTATGCCGGGGAACACGGCCGAATCCAGTAGCTGGCTCATCATCTTGACTTCGCCTTTTGGCGTGGTCTTTCCCCAAGGATTTGGGAAATCCTTGCCCATCATGATGACACCGCCACGAGGGCCACGCAATGTCTTGTGGGTGGTAGAGGTGACGATGTGTGCATATTTCACGGGGTTGTCGAGTAGTCCGGCAGCAATCAGTCCGGCAGGGTGTGCCATATCGACCATGAAGATTGCACCCACCTTGTCAGCAATCTCTCTCATGCGCTTGTAGTCCCATTCGCGGCTGTAGGCTGATCCGCCACCGATGATGAGTTTCGGACGTTCGCGCAATGCTACCTCTTCCATTTGGTCATAGTCAACGCGACCTGTTTCGGGGTTCAGATTGTATTCGCAAGGCGAGTAGATGATTCCGGAAGTGTTCACCTTCGATCCATGGCTCAGGTGACCTCCGTGTGCCAGATTCAAGCCCATGAATTTGTCGCCAGGGTTGAGCACTGCGAAAAACACGGCTGCATTGGCCTGCGCACCGGAGTGCGGCTGCACGTTTGCCCATTCCGCACCGAATATTTCCTTCAGCCGGGCAATGGCGAGGCGTTCACTTTCATCTACGACTTCGCAACCGCCATAATAGCGTTTTCCAGGATATCCCTCTGCGTATTTGTTGGTAAGACATGAACCCATGGCCTGCATCACCTGCTCGCTTACAAAGTTTTCAGAGGCAATCAGCTCAATGCCTTTTGCCTGACGTTGGTGCTCACGCTCGATGATGTCGAAAATCTCGTTGTCTCTTTTCATAATGTTGTTCTTGATTGATTTGTTATTGCTTATTTGTTGTTTTTCTTCTTCTCCACGCTCCAACCGAACTTGCCGATTTTTTCGCCCAACGAGAAATATGCGCCATGCACATACACCAAAGGCTTGGCTGCATCGAGGTCGAATTTGTCGCTGTCGGTCTCTATGAAACGTTCGTCGGCTTTTACGTTGAGGACATCGGCTATGAACATGTCGTGACTGCCCAAACTGATGATTTCCTTTACCCGGCATTCGATGCACAATGGCGATTCTTCCACGTAGGGAGCTTCAACCATCAGCGACTTGCCAGGGGTGAGATTCATCTCCTCGAACTTGCGGTAGTCGCGTCCTGAGCGGACCCCACACCAGTCAGTGGCAAACGCCAAGTCCTCGGTGGTGAGGTTGATGACAAATTCCATGTTTTGCTTGATGATGCCATAAGAATGGCGCTCCGGACGAACGGAGATGTAGCACATGGCAGGGTTTGTGCAGATGGTTCCTGCCCACGACACGGTGAACAGGTTGTAGTTCTCCGGACTGTTGCCACAACTGATGAGCAATGCAGGGAGCGGATAAATCATTGTGCCTGGTTTCCAGTCTTTTTTCATCGCGTTCGTTTTGTTAAAGGAGTTTTGCTTTGTCTATTTCTTGGTTTTTTCCACAATAGTGGCAGGTTATCAGTCCTTGTTCCTTGTCAACGTGGAAGATTGTCTGCATAGGCTCGTTGTTTGTTATGCACTTCGGGTTATGGCATTTCACGAGTCCTTTCAGGATTTCGGGTATCACTACTTGCTTTTTCTCCACCACTTCATAGTCGCGGATGATGTTGAGCTTCACATTCGGGGCCACCACCGACAATCGGCTTATTTCCTCGTCGGAAAAGAATCTGTCAGACACTTTGATGATGCCCTTGCTGCCAAGCTTTTTGCTCAGCAGGTTGATGCCGATGGTGAGCGGGGTGGTCGATTGCTGCAAGTTGAGCAACGACACGATAGTAAACACCTTATCGGTGGGAATATGGTCGATGACAGTACCGTTGCGTAGGGCTGCCACTTGGAGTTCTTGTTTGTTGTTCATCGCTTTATGTCGTCTAACGTTATACCTAACACATCACACAGAATGGCTTCTCGTGCATACAATCCGTTTTTCGCTTGTTGGAAATAGTAGGCTTTGGGATTGTCATCCACGTCATAGGCTATTTCATTGACTCGGGGCAGCGGGTGCAGTATTCGCATGTTGGGTTTTGTGAGTTCGAGCATGGCATTGTTGAGCAGGAATGAGTCCTTGACGCGTTCGTATTCCATGAGGTCGGTAAACCGCTCTTTCTGTACGCGGGTCATGTATAGGATGTCAGCGTTGCTGATCACCTCCTTGTCGAGTTCCGTATGCTCGGTGAATTCCAAATTGTTCTGCTGACAGAATTTCTTGTATTCGTTGGGCATTGCAAGCGATTCCGGGGCTATGAAATGGAAGGTGGGGTTGAAGTGTCGCATGGCCATGAGCAATGAGTGCACGGTCCGCCCGTATTTTAGGTCTCCCACCATGAATATGTTCAGGTTCTCGAGTGTCCCTTGTGTCTTGTAGATGGAATACAGGTCGAGCATGGTTTGTGAAGGATGTTGGTTGCTGCCATCGCCTGCATTTACGATAGGCACAGGAGCTATTTCGCTGGCGTAGCGTGCTGCACCTTCCAGATAGTGTCGCATCACGATGATGTCGGCATAGTTGCTCACCATCATGATGGTGTCTTTGAGAGTCTCGCCTTTTGTTCCGCTGGTCACTTTGGGGTCGGCAAAGCCTATGACTTTGGCACCAAGCCTGTTGGCTGCGGTTTCAAAACTCAGTCGGGTGCGGGTTGAAGGCTCAAAAAAAAGCGTGGCAACGATTCGGCCGTCCAGTAGTTTTCGGTTGGGGCATTTTTCGAATTCTTCAGCCATCTGCAAAAGATACATGATTTTTTCTTTTGTGTGATGGGCAATTGTTACAAAACTGCTATTATCCATTTTGCCTTTACATTTTTCCGCGTCAAAGTTACAATAAAGAATTTGATTTTCTGTGCGATTGCTGCTCTTTTGAAGGATTTTTATTAAATTCGCGCCCAAATAGCAATGATATGAAGAAATTTATTACGATATTATGGATTCTGACTTGTGTGGGAATCCTGTGTGCTGTTGGTGTGTTTTATGCCATAGCGAAAGGGTGGATAGGCTACATGCCTTCATTCGAACAACTCGAAAATCCCAACTTGAAGTTTGCCACTCAAGTGATTTCTGCCGATGGAGAATTGCTGGGCACCTACTCGTTGAGTAAGGAAAACCGCATATTGGTGAAGTACGACGATTTGTCGCCCAATCTGGTCAATGCCCTTGTCGCTACGGAGGATTCGCGTTTCTACGACCATTCAGGCTTTGACATGCGCGCATTCCTTCGTGTGTTGGTCAAAACCATATTTATGGGACATGCTTCGGCAGGTGGTGGAAGCACCCTTACCCAGCAACTTGCCAAGCAGTTTTATTCGGCGCGTGCCGAAAACATTGTCGAGCGGGCCATGCAGAAGCCCGTGGAATGGGTCATTGCTGTGGAACTGGAGCGTTTCTACACGAAAGAGGAAATCATGACCATGTATTTGAACAAGTTCGACTTCAACTACAATGCCATTGGCATCAAGTCAGCGTCCAACACCTACTTCTCGAAGGAACCTTCTGAATTGTCCGTCGAGGAGGCCGCCACTCTCGTGGGTATGTGCAAGAATCCCTCTCTCTATAATCCCCGCCGTTTCAACGAGCGTGCCAAGGCACGCCGCAATGTGGTTATCGACCAGATGTGTAAGGCGCGCTTTCTGTCCGAAACAGAAGCCGACAGTCTGAAACAACTGCCTCTTGAAGTGCATTATCGCAAGGTTGACCATAAGGAGGGCATCGCTGCCTATTTCCGGGAGTATCTGCGAGGCATGATGAAGGCCAAAAAGCCAGTTCGGAGCAAGTATCGTGGCTGGCAACAGCAAAAATGGTACGAGGATTCTCTCGATTGGGCCACCAACCCATTATACGGATGGTGTCACAAGAATCTGAAAAAAGACGGAACCCCCTACGACATCGAAACCGATGGCCTTCGCATCTATACCACCATCGACAGCCGTATGCAGCAGTATGCCGAGGAAGCCGTCCACGAACATGTGGCCGAGTATCTGCAGCCACGTTTCTTCCGCGAGAAACGACGTTCGGCCACTGCACCGTTCACCTCAGAACTGACACCTGACGAGGTACGCCAAATCATGGAACGCAACATGAAGCAAACCGACCGCTATCGGAACATGAGGAAACAAGGAGCCAATGAGGAGGCGATAGCGAAAGCCTTCAACACTCCCGTTGAAATGTCGGTGTTCACCTACACAGGTGAACGCGACACCATCATGACCCCGATGGATTCCATACGTTACTACAAGCATTTCCTGCGCTGTGGCATGATGTCGATGGACCCTGTGACCGGTTATGTGAAGGCATACGTGGGAGGACCCGACTTCTCGCATTTCCAGTACGACATGGCCATGGCAGGTCGCCGTCAGGTGGGAAGTACCATCAAGCCGTATCTTTATACGCTCGCCATGGAGAATGGCTTCTCGCCTTGCGATGAGATGCGGCATGTGGAGCAGACGCTGATTGACGAGAACGGACGGGCGTGGACACCACGCAACGCTTCGGCCAAGCGCTATGGCGATATGGTGTCGGTGCGTTGGGGACTTGCCAATTCCGACAACTGGGTCACCGCTTACCTCATGGGCAAGCTGAGCCCTTACGCATTCGTGCGTTTGCTCCATTCGTTTGGCATTCGCAATCAGCAAATCGACCCCGTCATCAGTTTGTGTCTGGGTTCGTGCGAGATATCAGTCGGTGAGATGGTCAGTGCCTACACGGCCTTTGCCAATCATGGCATTCGTACCAGTGCGTTGTTTGTCACGCGCATCGAGGATTCTGATGGCAACATGTTGGCGCAGTTCACTCCCCAGGTCGATGAGGTGATCAGCGAAGAAAGCGCCTACAAGATGCTCACACTCCTTCAGGCTGTCATCAACGAGGGCACTGGCGGTCGTATTCGCCGCAACTATCCCATTACTGCCGACATGGGTGGCAAGACCGGAACGACCAACAACAATTCCGATGGCTGGTTCATGGGCTTTACCCCTACATTGGTCACTGGCGTGTGGGTAGGTGGCGAGGATCGCGACATCCACTTCGACTCAATGGCTGAAGGTCAGGGAGCCTCCATGGCTCTTCCCGTGTGGGGCAAGTACATGACAAAGGTTTTTTCCGACCCATCGTTGGGCTATTCGCAAGCCGACAAGTTCGATATCCCCGAGCAATACAATCCGTGTCGCGACACAGTCTATAATAATTCCGAAGTCGTCGATGAGGCTTCCGGACTGGATGGCTGGTAACACATGACTTTGTCAGGCTGGGGAAAATAGTGGGGAATCGGGAAAAGAAGAAAAGCAGAAGGCCTGTAAGCCGGGTTCTGTCGCGTATCTTTTTTGCAAAAGTGCTACGCTGTCTGTCATTTATCTACGACTACTGTCACCAGTAACCTCTATCGATCTACCCTCCAGCTTGGACGGGTCGCCCTCATAGCGCTGGTTTACATGATCTTTCAACTCTTGAGATGCACAGCTCGGATGTCACCACCCGACTGGTGGGCTCTTACCCCACCTTCTCACCCTTTCCTTATAGTAATAAGGTGGTTGTTTTCTTCTGCATTACTCTACTGTTGCCAACAGCTTTCTGTTAGGAAGCAAGACACCCTGTGTTGCCCGGACTTTCCTCTTCTGACAAAATGTCAGCAGCGACAGACCGGTCTTCTGCTTTTCGGGTGCGAAGGTAGCAAAAAATCTGTAAAGTGTCGTTAATATCATTCGGTTTTTGTTAAAAGAGGACAAAATTACCCCCATCCTTGTACTACGGCACACGAATTGTTATTATGTTTGCGTCGGAAAAGTTAAATCAAACAGGAAATTAACATTAATACTAATTCAAATTATGAAAAAGTCAATTAAGAATCTATTAAGCGTTGTGCTTATTGCAGGTGTCAGTGCTGGCGTTGCACTCGTTACTGCTCATTCAGTGTCGAAAACGGAAGAAAGCCCGAATTATTCGTTCAATGAAACTTTTCCTCAAAGTCAGTTGGTGTCATTGTCGGGTTCCAATGCAGCCAATTTCCAGCCAGTTGACCTGACAACAGCGGCAGAGAATTCCATCCATGCCGTAGTCCATATCAAATCCGTACAGGAGTCGAAAGTACAGAACGTGCAGGTGCAGGATCCGTTCTATGATTTCTTTGGGGATATTTTCGGTAATGGTGGCCGCGGAGGTCGTGGCGGACAGCAACGTCAGGTGCAGACTCCCGAGCGGGTAGGTTTCGGTTCAGGTGTCATCATCTCCAAGGATGGCTATATAGTCACCAACAATCACGTCATCGAGGGTGCCGACGTCATCAGTGTCAAGCTGAACGACTCGCGTGAGTTCAAAGGGCGTGTCATCGGCACTGACCCCAGCACCGATTTGGCTTTGGTGAAGATCGAGGGCGATGATTTCCCAACCATTCCCGTAGGCGATTCCGAGCAGCTCAAGGTTGGCGAATGGGTGTTGGCAGTAGGAAACCCTTACAACATGACCTCTACGGTCACAGCCGGTATAGTCAGCGCCAAGGCCCGTTCGTTAGGAGTCTATACAAACGGTGTTGAGTCGTTCATCCAGACCGATGCTGCCATCAACCAAGGCAACTCCGGTGGTGCGCTGGTCAATGCGCGTGGCGAGCTGGTAGGCATCAACTCCGTACTCTATTCTCCTACAGGATCCTATTCAGGCATGGGCTTTGCCATACCTTCAAGCATCATGACCAAGGTGCTTGCCGATTTGAAGCAGTATGGTGTGGTCCAGCGTGCATTCCTTGGCATCAAGGGCACTCCTATCGACGATGACCAGCAGCTCATGGACGAGAAGGTGAAGAGCCAGGTGAAGGATTTGGGTGCCACCTACGGCGTTTGGGTGCGTGAAATCGTGGAAGGCGGTTCGGCAGTAGGGAAATTGCTCGAAAACGATGTCATCATAGGCATTGATGGCAAGAAAATCAAGAACTTTGCCGAACTTCAGGAAGCATTGTCGAAACATCGTCCAGGCGATGTGGTGAAGGTAACCGTATTGCGCGAAAAGAAGGAGAAGACCATCGAACTCACGCTCAAGAACGAGCAAGGCAACACGAAGGTAGTCAAAGGCACTGACATGAGCATCCTTGGAGCCGCATTCCGTGTGTTGCCCGACGACATGAAGCGTCAGCTCAACCTTGCCAGCGGCATTGAGGTGACAGGTGTCAGCGATGGCAAGATGAAGGATGCGGGCATCCGCAAGGGATTCATCATCCTGAAAGCCAATGGCACCAGCATCAAGACAGTCGATGACCTTGAGACCGTCATGAAGCAGGCATCACAAAGTCCCGATCAGGTTCTCTTCGTAAGCGGCATCTTCCCGTCAGGAAAACGCGCCAATTTTGCAGTCGATCTTACGCAAGAATAACCGTGATGTAATGGTAAGATAATAATTTGTGAAGATTCATATCACTCCCATAAGTGAGTTACGGAAACTTCGTTGGTTGAAGTCACGTAGCTTACTTATGGGAGTGATCGTTGTAATGGAGGGAACAGACAACCGTCAACTGTTATTTAATAATGTGTATTCGCTTC
>DCGR01000041.1 GCA_002315285.1 Bacteroides sp. UBA1773
CGTCCGGTGTCTTCTCTGCCTGCTTTATGAATAGTTCTGGGAATGTTTCCGATGTGTCGTATTCCAGTTTCTTTCCTACAGACAATTGCAATATTTCGTTCTCTTCTTCCTCGCTCAGTATGCTGATCTTCGTCAACTGTCCGTCTATGTTCTCCATCATGTTGAGCAGGGCGTTCTTTATGGCATCAGCCACCATGCGCATGGTCTTGCGGCTGTTGAGAGCGTCACTCGACTCCATACGTATCTCATACTGGTCCTTGTAGAGGAAGATGAAGGCACAGAGGTCGCTGAACACGTCACCACGGTCGGGCTGCGCTCCCTGGAATGCCTTTTCTCCCACGTGCAGCGTCTCGTCCCATCCCTGTATGGCCTGGAAGTTGAAACTCAGGCCTGGGGTCATGCCAAGGTCGGTACAAAGGTGGTTGAACGGATACACCATGTTCCTGATTGTCGATATCAGCTCACGGCGGAAACTCATGATATAGTCGCGAACCGTCATGCCAGGTTCTATACTCGAGAGAATTGGCACCGAACATACATACATTCCGTAGGCATTCCTCAGGCGTTTGTCTATACGTCCGTGGTTCACGGTGTGATACGCGATCTTGTCTTCACGCAGAATCACCGAAACGGCATAACTGAAGGCGGCCTGGAACAGCAGGTTCACGGCTATGCCGTTCTCCTTGCACCAGCTGTCCACCTGCGCTATCGGCAGGAAGGCGCGTTCCCTTATCATCTTGCCCACCGGATTGGCTACATCACGCGACAGCGTGGCGAAGTCCATACCGGCAAACTTCTCTGCATAGATCTGCTTTGCCTTCTGGTATTGCTTTGTGCCAAAACTTGCCTGCTCGGCTATGGCTGCCTCCACCATTCCGTATGACATGTCTCCCAGGTCTTCGCCATTCCATGCCTTTGGAAAATCCACGGCAGTAAAATTAGGGGTATATGACATGCCATCACAGGCAAGGTGGTACATATCGAACAACACGTAGTATCCCTTTTCTGTCTCTATTATCTCTGATCGGAACAGTGCTTCGTTGCCGAAGATGTCGAAGGGACGAACGAAGCCGTTGTGTATGTAATCCATACACTCCTTCTCCGTCATTTTCTTGCGTTCTACCTTGAAGCGCATGTCGGGATTGAAATACTGACAGGGATTGCCCTCATCATCTATCATGAACGCAAGGTGCAACTCACGACGTTTCTCAAAAATGGTCCTGATAGTCCTTTCAAGTCTGTCTGCATCCATGTCCTCGCCGAGGAAAGCGTATGAAGGCAGGTTGTACTGCATCACTTTGGGATACTTGATGGTGTCAAGGAATACACCCATCTGGGATTGCAAAAGAGGATACGTCTGCATCATTTGTTGGTTTTCGTTGTCTTTATAGTTTCATTTTTATCACATTCTGCCCATACATCACTTCATGGTCTGTCTCATATCCGAATTTCTTGGGGTCAAAAGCATTCTGTATGTCCTTGATCTTCACAAATGGGTCTTTCGTCTTGTATGATATCGTGATGTCACAGTATCGCTTGTTTCCGTTTCCTGTTCGTTCGAGGATGTCTGTCGTCAAGGCGGTGATACGCCTCATGGCTTCCTCGGCGTCTCCTGACTGGCTCCTGACAAACGCCTCAATCTCTCCTCTCGCCGTCTCTACGCCTTCCGCCGTGCATTCCATTGTGCGGACTATCATCTGAGGGTCTTCCTCTTTTGGTATCAGTGAGATGATACTTGTCCCAGTGTGCCTTCTGTGAATGAAGAAAATCACGACATGAACTGCTATCAGCACACTGAACATGGAAATGGGGAAACTGCTCCAAACATGTTCCGGGCACATGAGTGAGGCTATCCATGTGCCTGCCAGCAAGAGTGACAACTGGGCTATCGATACTGCCGACGCAAGGCTACGGTACTCCAGCAACTGCAGCATAGCCTGCCGTACAAAGATATAGGCAAATGGCACCTCGCAAAGGAAGAACTGTCTCAGCGCGCTGTTCATGCCTGCTGCACGCATTTTGTCGTCGGCTCCGAAAATGGCGGCAAGCCAGTCGGGGTCGATCTCAACCAATACGACAAATATGGTAAGAGACATTATGAGCACCTTCATCACCTTTCTCTCAAACAACCTTAGGCCTATCCAGTCTTCTTCGCCACAAATCACCCCTCCCACTGCATAGATGCTACTTACCGTGCCATTGATGAAGACAAGCGACAACATCAGTATCTGCAGGCATATTGACCAGATATTCATTCCTATCACTCCTTGGGCATTGACAATGATGGTGTTGAGAAGGAAAACCAGCAGTCCGATACAGATATTCCCCAGTGCGACTGGCACACCATCTTTCAGGTTTTGCAGCAGGTTGCCTATGAATGACTTCAGTCGAAGCACCTGTATCTTGTAGAATGAAACTTTACGTGTACCGGTCATCGCTACCAGAATGAAACCGAGAATGTAGCTCATCACTGTTGCCCATGCCGATCCGGATATTCCATAACCCATCACACCTATAAATATCAGGTCGAGGACAAGGTTCAGGACGTTTGACAATACCATGATTGCACACACTGTGCGTGGATGACCTGCCGTCTCTATGAATACGCAGGAACTGAGATACAGCAGCATGGGTGCCACACCCACGGAATAGGCTCTCAGATAGTCGGCGGTGTAATGACTTATGGATATCTCATTGCATAGTATTCTGGAAATTGGTCCTGCAAACGCCATCACTATCATCATTATCATCAAACCCACACCCAGCACACTCCTCCATACCGTATTGAACAGCTCCCGCATTCCTTCACCATCTTGCTTTCCCAACAATCTTGCAAGTCTCACATTGGCTCCCATGGCAAAGAGCAAATACATGGCGTTGATTGCCATGGTCAGTGGAGTGGCGGCGTTGATCGACGATAGTGCTTCGGGCGAGATGAACTGCCCCACAATCACAGCATCAGTAGCCACAGACAACTGTGACGCCACGGCTGTGAGTATTGAGGCTGTTATGTAGTAGTTGAAAGCCTTGTCTATGATAAAATGGTTTCTCATTTGCTTATGTCTTGTTTGCGCAGATAATATCGCCATGGATTGTTTGGGATGATCATTTTTCCCAGACTCCAGGAAAAAACTTATTTGTAAAGGAATCTACGAATGGTTTTCTTTGGGGTTTTTTCAAACTCTGTGTCACGCAGTTCAAGCTGGGATAGCTGACAATAGTTGGGCAGGTGAGCGTTGATCTCCCTGCGTATGTCATTAAGATTCAGTTGTGCCTTAGTGATTCCCTTGCCTCTTAACGTGGTGTCGCTGACATACACGAGAGCAACGAGTTTGTTGTTTCGTGATACTACAACACACTCCTCGAAAATGGAATGTGCCAGTACCTGATCTTCTGCTTCTTCAGGATACACATTCTGCCCATTCGGACCTAAGAGCATATTCTTCTTTCTTCCACGGATAAAGAGATATCCATCCTTGTCGATGATACCAAGGTCTCCGGTATGGAGCCATCCGTCCTCATCGATGGTTTCTTTTGTTGCCTCGTCGTTCTTATAATATCCCATCATGATGTTAGTGCCTTTGACAGCAATCTCACCAGGTATGTTCTGTGGGTCATCGCTGATGATCTTGATGGTCATACGCGGTGCTGCTTGTCCACAAGAGCCCATACGTACCTTTTGCCAATCAGAGTAAGAGATGATAGGTCCACACTCTGTCATTCCGTATCCTACGGTATAGGGGAACTTTATCATGTTGAGCACTTTCTCCAACTCCTTGCTCAATGCTGCCCCTCCCATGATAACTTCAAAAACATTGCCACCAAATGCAGAAATGAGTTGACTACGTATCTTGTTACAGATTATCTGTTTTAGAATAGGCACCCGAATCAGGAATCTCATTGTTGGTGTGCTGATGACAGGCACTACTTTGGCATTTGTTATTTTCTCCATCACCAAGGGCACACAGTGGAAATAGTTTGGCTTGATGGATTGGAAAGCCTTCATCAAGACCTTAGGTACAGGAGCCTTCGTGAGGATATGGAGATGGGCTCCAAGTGCTATGCATGTAAGGAAGTCGAAAGCGAATCCGAACATGTGTGCCATGGGCAGTATTGCCAGGACGTTGTTTACTCCGTTCTTACTCAGGGCACCTATACCAAACTCCAGATTGGAGATGATGCTGCGATATGATAGCATAACGCCTTTTGGCTTTCCTGTCGATCCACTCGTGTAGCTGAGTATCAGCAGGTCGTCGGGGTTTTCTTCCTTATAATGTATGTCTGTTGCGGAAAAACCGTGTGGATACATGGTGGAATATTTGTTCAATGCATTTCTCTCGATATGGTCTGTATGATTGTCAGGAATCATGGCAAGCAGATCTTCGATGTCGAGGAGATACATTGGGCATTTCCCCTTTTCCCATAGGTTCCTGACTCTCTTGTCGGCTATCATGAACTTTGCATCACAATGCTGGCATAGTTCCATAAGTTGTGTATTGCTGTAGCCACTGAGCAGAGGTACGGCAACGGTTCCGTATGTAATGATGGCAAGCATTGATACCGCCCAATTGGTACAGTTGGATCCACAAATCGCTATCTTGTCTCCTCGCTTGATGCCAAGTTCTTCAAAGATGTAGTGAATATAGCATATTCTGGTAGCGATGTCACCGTATGTAAATGATTGCCCGGATTCAATATCGGTGAAAGCAGGTTTATTCCATGACTGTTGGAATGCCTTTTCCAAAGTTTTTATGAGACTCTGTTCCATGTTGATTAATGCTGCATGGATAATGTTGATCAGATGGTGACTTGCAGTTATCTGATTTCAAGGAGACGGTCGAGATTAGTCACGTGCAGGACAGTCGATATTGAAGGACTGATATTTGTCAGTACGAGATGCTTCCCTGAAGTTCGGGTTGCCTTGCGTATTGACAGCAGTTGGCGCAATCCGGCGCTGGCGATGTAGGACAGTTGAGAACAATCGACTGTGATGTCGTGGTCGCACTTGGTTAGCAGGTCGTCAATGACAGGCTGAATCTCGACAGAACCTGGAGTGTCGAGTTCTCCTATGAGTTCTACGGTAATGATGCTTTCCTGTTCGGTTACTTGAATTTTCATGTCTTTATAAGTTTTTTGTCAATACTAATACGTTGTTGTTTTCGATGCGTTGGTATTCCACATTGTTGAATGTCGCTTTCATCAGCGGAATACCCAATCCTCCGATTTTCATTTCCTCGATATCCGTATTGCCGATATCATCGAGTGATGAGTCTTCGTTTTTGAGGGGGTTGAACGGCATTCCCTGATCGGTAACGGTAAATATGAGTTGTCCGTCTGCGGTCTTCGCATGTAGGGAAATCTCTTTGTTCTTCTCATGAGGATAAGCGTAAAGAATACAGTTTGTCATGACCTCATCAATAGCCACTCTTATCTTTATGAGTTCTTCTTCCGGGTATGCCAGCACTTTAGAAATATTGTCGAAGAACCCTGGCAGTTTCCTCAGCTCTGTAATATCGTTTGTCAGTGTTATGTTGCTGTCAATATGCTTGATGGTGATTGAGAGCATGGTAATGTCATCAGACTGTTCGTTTCCATTGACGAATGCTGACACGTCGTCAAGCACAACGCCGCAGAAGGTTGTGTCGGCCGTATGTAGGTTTTTCGAGATGCATTGCACTAACCTCTCTTCTCCATACATGGCGAGATCCTTTCTCTTTGCTTCTGTTACTCCGTCGGTATAAAGGAAGAGGGATGCTCCTGCCTTGAGCCACATGGTGCCTTGAGTGAACTGCAGGTCTTTCTCCACACCCAGAGGAATGTTGTCAGAGGTGGAGAGATAATATGGCAGTGCGGAATCCTTTCCATTCCAGAAAACAGGCTCGTCGTGTCCTGCATTGCAGTATTGCAATTCGCCGGTCTTCATGTTGAGTATTCCTATGAACATGGTGACAAACATGCAATTGTCGTTGTTCTGGCACAACTCCTGATTGAGTTGCTCTGCGATGTCGTCGGCCCGGAATGCATAGCGTGAGATACATGCAAAGAGACTGATGGCCTTACTCATGAAGAGCGATGCAGGGAGTCCCTTCCCCGATACGTCACCAATACAGAAATGGAGATAATTGTTGCGAACAGTGAAGTAATAAAAGTCACCTCCGATTTCTTTCACGGGAATGATGCGTGAGTCGATGCTTATTTGTGGCACATCCTTATCGGGTATTGGCAGCATGGACTTCTGTAATTTTGCTGCAATGAGAAAGTCTTTCTCTGTCATGCCCATCCTTTTGTTTACCTCCAGTGCTTTCTTTGTCTGCACTATTCCTGTTACAAGAACGATGATGACGGAGAAGATGAATGTGCATATGATAGCAAGGAGTCTTATGAATTTCTCCGTCATAAACCTGTATCCTGTCTGGCAGATCATTCCCGTATTGAGTGTGCTGTCATGAACAAAGGTCCATGCGCTGCTGTCATCATAGTATATTATGCACGCAGTGTCCTTGCGCGATTGTAACATGTGCATCAGGCTCTCCTCCAATGTCTTGTCGTCAAGACTCTGTAGGTAGGAGAGCATATTGCCAGGGTTTGAGGAGAATGTGTTATGCATCACATCGCCATTCTTGCTATTGAAGGTGATGAGACTGTCGCTGCTCTTCCATGATGTGATGGAAGAACAGATATCCTTGCTGTACTCAGGAGACAGTAAGACATTGATGACGACAAACATCTTTCCTTTATTCTTGTCCACAAGACGTATCATCAGCCTGTGACCATCTACTCTCAGAAAGTCATCGCCAGATGACACGGTAGGTGGTTCTTCCTCATTGTTTTCGTAGATTCTCTTGAAGAGCGCATCGTCCTTCAGATAATCATGACCGAACACTGTAGAGTCAGCCAGATTCTTGAAGGTGTCAGAGGCCGCATCGTAATACGGACAAAAGGCATGCATGCCCTGAAAAAAGTCTGGAGTGTATTCAAAATATACACACCTTATGTAGGGTGACTTCTTTGCCATGTCCTTACACAACCCATAGGACTGTTGCGGATCATATATGCTTGATATGTTATTCTGAAAGACGGAAGAGACATCAGACCTAATCTTATTGTCGGATAGGGAAAACTTATAATATATGTCAAGGGCATCGTGCTTGATATTATCCTTGTAGTTTCCCTTCATGACAATGAAATAGTTCATGATAATAATGCCTGCACCAATGAACAGTACAAGAAATGAAACACTGATTCCAGCTATGGAAGAACTTGTCGGTTTCTTCATTTGCATGAGATAATCATGAACAATCACTAGTGTCTCTTAAAATTCGTTAATTTATTTTATAACTCTCTCATGCACAACAAAGTAGTTCTCCAAAACCTTGTTCCACCTTTAAATTGCGTACCTTTGTGCGCAGTTCAAAATAGGTGTGATTATGAATCCTGGATGCTACGTCTTCCACAAAATCGTGGGACCTTACAAACGACAGTTCAACCGTATTGTCGAAAAGTACAACGACAGGACCAAGGGATGGTCGTTTACTCATTGGAGTCATCTTTGTGTGCTTATATCCTTAATTCCGCAGCGGTTTCTTTAATATTTTTTATAAGTTTCTGAGCAACAAAAAGTTGCTCATGATTTTGTCATATCAATAATTTCACCTATCTTCGTGCTGAGAAACAAAAACCAGCAAATTATTGAGCGACATGACAAAAATACAGATAAAATCTGAGACTATAGCAACTTTCGGTGGAATTTTTGTCAACTTTTAGACTTTACAGACTACTAGTGATAATGAGACTTTACCTTCTGGACGTGTAAGATCCAAGGGAGGAGGACCGAAACATCTCCTTGACAAACATCCTGAGTATCTTGTCATATTTGATGAGATTACAGCAGAATACACGGCAGGTCTCCCTCAGGATGACACAGTCAGATGGCTAACCATAACAACACCACGTATATGCGAGTTGTTCTGTGAACGTGGGATAAAGATTTCTTCCTATCATGTCAGGCAGATGAAGGAGAAGCGTGGATTTCGCAATAGGTCTTTTGCAAAAGCATTGACTCTCAAGGATGTCAAGGATAGAAATGCGCAGTTCGAGAAGATTAAGAAAATCACAGAATGCTGTATGGCAAATAACATTCCCCTTTTCAGTATGGATGTAAAGAAAAAGGAAATGATTGGCAATTTCAAACGTGCAGGTCAAGTGTCTTGCACAGGACAGCCTAAAGCACTTGACCATGATTTCCTCACATTAGCAAACGGAACTATTGTGCCACATGGTATTCTTGATTTGCAAATGAACACCGGCTATCTGACTCTTGGAACAAGCCATGACACGGCGGAGTTCTCATGTGATTGCTTTGCAATGGCTTGGGAGAATCATCTGCAATGGATATACCCCAATGCGGAAACCATAGGGATACTATGTGATGGAGGTGGTTCCAATTCAAGTTCGCACCACATAGTGAAACAGGAACTGATGAAACTCGCTCAGACGCTTGGAATTAACATCATGATGATACATTATCCTCCGTACTGTTCCAAGTACAATCCTATCGAGCACCTGATGTTCGGACCTCTTACAAGAAGCTGGAGTGGTGCTCCTCTCTTGTCTGTAGAGAATGCCAGACAGAGGGCAGAAATGACCAAAACCAAGAAAGGATTATCTATTATCGCTACATTAAATCAAAGAACGTATGAAACGAAAAGACCCATTGAAGAATCTTACGAATCTAAAAGGAACAGACTTGTCGTATTTGACGATGAACTGCCCAAGTGGAACTATCTCATCAAATACGAAAGTGCATAAGATTTTGTCGGAAATTATTTTTTAATCATCACTTAACTGTTAAAAAATTCTTGTTTTTCAAGAAAATGTTGTAATTTTGCATACAATTTGGTACGTCTCGCTACACTCTGCTACAAGCCGGTACATCATTGCTACAAAAATATAGACTTTATTTTGTTATTAAGGCATTGAAAATCAGTATTGTTACACGGTGATACATTTTCTTCAACAAAATTACTTGCGTTGTTAATGGATTTTGCGAGGTGGACAACCCAAAATCAGGTGTTATTTGACTCTATTAAGCGTTCCTTTGAGGAATTCACAATGGGCATTTAACATTGATTTACACAGTACAAAGATGTATGCAAGATTGGGATATAAAATGTATGGCAATTTGTATGCAGATTTTATATGCATTTTGTACCTTGGGTTTGAACACATTTCTTAAAATATGTAAAATACTAAAAATAAACGATTGGAATCCAACTAATTATACAATGTTGTCCATAAACAAAAGATGGGCAATAACTGCTCAAAATAGGTTGCGCAAGGGCTTTACGGAGATTGAAAATCAACGAATTAGACGATGTGTTAATTTGCTTTCGTTTCCCTCTTTCTCCGCAACATTTTCAAACTCGAAAGGAATTTCGAGTTGTTTGTTTTCACTTTTGCCTACGCCACCACGCAAATAATCCGTAAATTTGCGACATCCATAAACTCACAGAAAACATGAAACCCATCATCACCGACAAAGTCATATTGGGCATCGACCCCGGCACCAACCTCATGGGATATGGCGTACTACAAATCTTGGAAGGGAAGCCAACGGTAGTTGCACTGGGAGTGATAGACTTACGCAAATATGCCAATCACTACTTGAAACTCGGACATCTTTTAGAAAGAGTCGAAGGGCTTCTGCAATCCTACCTTCCCGATGAGCTTGCCATTGAAGCCCCGTTTTTCGGCAAAAACGTACAGAGCATGCTGAAACTTGGCAGGGCCCAAGGCGTGGCCATGGCAGCCGCTCTGGCTCACGACATTCCCATTACGGAATACGCTCCACTGAAAATCAAGATGGCCATTACAGGCAACGGATCCGCCTCGAAAGAGCAGGTGGCCGACATGCTGAAACGAATACTTAAAATAAGCCAATTAGACACGCCATTCTTAGATGCCACAGATGCGTTGGCAGTAGCCTATTGCCACTATCAGGAAAGCAGCCGTCCACAACTTACCAAAGCCTATTCCAGCTGGAAGGATTTCATCAGTAAGAATCCTGACAAAGTGAAAGGTTAGAAATCATGTCCTCACCGCAGCAAAGACACACAACAGAAATGCACATCATCCTTTTTATCCTATCCGGCCTCCTGACTGACGTAGTCAGCGACATGCCTAAACACCCAAACGGACTTCCTTGCCGAAGGGGGCAAGCGCCAAACCTGCCAATTTGAAGTGTCGAGTTCCAAAAGGAATGCCTATCAATGTCACACAAAGCAAGACACCAAACAACACATGGCAAAGGAATGTCAGGAAACCACCGAAAATAATCCAAAAAACATTCATGAAAAAGCCAAGACATCCATTCGATGCTTTGGAATCGACAACCTCCGAGCCAAAAGGCCACAAACAGAACAAGCCAAGCTTAAAAATCTGCAAGGCAAAAGGAATGCCAATAATCGTACAAGCCAAAGCCAAGCTGCCAGTGAAATAACCTATAGCCGTTTCCAGCCCACCAAACAAAAGCCACAACAGATTACCTAATACCCTCATCGACGACAACAATTACTTTACCCAATACACATAATCATCCTTGCGAGGAGCCTGCGGCTTCAACGCATTGGGAGCCGCATATCCCAAGATGCAATTGCCTATGCCCTCATACTCATCGCTGATACCGAGTTCACGAAGGATTTGCTTTCCCTCCTCTGTTTCAAACGTTTCTTTAGCACGGTGGATCCAGCACGATCCCAAGCCGAGGCTCTGGGCTGCAATCATCATGTTCTCCATCACCAATGAGCCATCATACACCCGTGTACCCACATCTTTCCGTGCCAACACCACGAGCACCACAGGCGCTCCATAGAAAGGGTCGGAATGGCCTGAACTTGTAGTAAGGTCCCTGCCTATGACAATTCCCAGATTGATGTTGCTGATGCGGTCGCGCATGGCCTTGTCGGTGACTGCAATGATAATGGACGACTGTCGGTTCATGCCCGATGGGGCAAAAGTGCCGGCTTTCACCACTTCCTCCACCAAGGCAAGCGGCACAGGCCGGTCAAGGTATTTCTTCACGCTACGTCGGTCGATAAGATGTTGTATGGTTTGGTTCATGATGGTTCTGCGGTTAAGCCTTTCTTGATTTCTGTTGCGACGGTCGTGCAGCCCTTTTCCGCCTGATATCGGCCTTCATCTTCGCCGACGCACTGCCGTGAGTACCCGTGACGTAACTTTTCTTTTTCGCCTTGGTCTTGATTGGATTCTTGTCGGGACGTTCCGATGGGGCTTTCCGAAACACGATTCCCTCAGTCAGGATTTGTTCAAGTTCCATAATGATTCAAAATGATATGATTGTTTCATTGCTGGCCGAAGCATACTGCCGCAAAAGCTGCAACATGTATTCCGTTGCCTCGTCTATGCCATCCGGTCCACTGTAACCGTTAAGAATGGTCAGCAATCGTGTGGTTTGTACCGTCAGTTTGGTACGTTCGTGATCGCTGGTAGGAGTCCCAATACCACCGACAGCATCCCGATACACAGGCATACCCTCGATGTTCAGCTCTCCCCGGCCGATGCCCTCGTATGGCTCGCCGGCCCGTCCGATGCCCAAGGTCAACTCTCGTCCCTCTATCTTGTCTGCATCAAAGCCACCGATAGAATAGCCATAACGGATGGACACTACATTGATGAGATCCACCAACGTGTCAATCTGATAGAGCGGCAACCCTCGTAAGATGCGCCGACACAGAGCCTCACCTGATGGCCGATAGCGGCTGGGATCCTTTCCACAACGCCGATAAGCCAATCGTGTAGCTTGTATCGAAGGAATGTCCTTAATGGTATCAATGGTATATTGCTCGCGATACTGCACCGTAAACGATTCGATCATCTGCCACAAGGCAGGACAAAAACCGCTGTTCGCCACATCAGCCAAGACGGCCCGTCCCACAAATTCAGGACAGACACTGCGCAATTCATCGCTCACCCGAATCCGTAACGCGTCATGGTCAGCCATTATTGCTCCTCCTCATATTCGAAATCTTCCAGTTCCTCTATCTCGGCATCCTCTGCCTCGGCATCCTCCTCGTAGTGCAGCTGCATCTCCTCAGCATCCTCCTCGGCAAAATCCTCCTGCAACTTCAGGCAATCCTTGGCACGATGCACAATGGTCTCGGCACTCACCCCCAGTCGGTTCGTGTCCTTGTTGAGTTCCGACCACAGCAAATCCTTGAGTTGGCCGATGCCAAGTCCTGACACAGAAGAGATGAACACACATGGCACATTGTCGGGCAACGTGGGGCGCAGCATTCCAATAAGGTCATCGTCGAGTAGGTCGCATTTCGTCACAGCAAGCACTCTTCGTTTATCGAGCATATCCGGATTAAAGGTAGCCAGTTCATTGAGCAGCACCTCATATTCACGACGTATATCGTCTGTATCGCCAGGCACCATGAACAAAAGCAATGAGTTACGCTCGATGTGTCGCAAAAAGCGGAGTCCCAAGCCCTTACCCTCCGAAGCACCCTCGATGATACCAGGGATGTCGGCCATTACAAACGATTTTCCTTCGTGGTAGCCCACAATACCCAGATTAGGTTCCAGAGTGGTGAACGGATAGTTCGCTATCTTCGGACGAGCTGCACTCACTGCGCTGAGCAGAGTACTCTTCCCCGCATTCGGGAATCCTACCAGACCCACGTCGGCCAACATCTTCAGTTCCAAAATGACCGTCAGAAGTCGGGCAGGCTCGCCAGGTTGTGCAAAACGCGGCGCCTGCCTCGTGGCCGTGCGGAAATGCCAGTTTCCTAACCCACCACGACCTCCACGGAGTAGGATCACTTCCTGGCCGTGCTCTGTAATGTCGCACAGATACTCTCCCGTTTCAGCGTTGTAGGCCACCGTGCCACACGGCACTTCTATCACCTTGTCCTGTCCGTCGTAACCCGTACTCTTGTCCTGCGACCCATCGCCACCATGAGTAGCATACGCATGACGATCATAACGCAAATGGAGGAGAGTCCAGTAGTTGCGGTTGCCACGCAGAATCACATGGCCACCGCGACCACCATCGCCGCCATCCGGTCCGCCGTTTGGGATGTACTTTGCCCGGTGCATGTGTACGGAACCCCGTCCGCCCTTGCCACTGCGGCAGTAAATTTTTACGTAATCTACGAAATTACTTTCCATCAATAGCCTTACAAATATCTCCAAAGATGGTTTCGAGTGATCCCAGTCCCTGAATATGGCTATACAGGCCCTCCTTTTTGTACCATTCCACTAAAGGTTGAGTCTGTGAGTGATAAACGTTCAACCGGTTCTTGATAGTAGCCTCATTGTCATCAGCACGCCCCGTCTGCTGTCCGCGCTTGATCAGGCGAACCATCAGTTCATCCTCAGGCACATCCAGGTCGAGCATCACGTTCACCTGCTGTCCGCGTTCGGCCAGCATTTTTTTCAAAGCCTCAGCCTGCGGAATGGTACGTGGGAAGCCATCGAAGATGCAGCCCTTGCTTTCCTTGAAACTGTCGAGAGTGGCTGCCAGGATATTGATGATGACGTCGTCGGGGAGCAGCTGTCCCTTGTCCATGATTTCCTTGGCCTGCTTGCCGAGTTCGCTACCCTTCTTGATTTCCGCGCGTAGCACGTCGCCCGTACTGATGTGGTTCAATCCATACTTTTCCACGATAAACTCGCTCTGTGTGCCCTTGCCAGAGCCAGGAGCACCAAAAATCACAATGTTCAGCATTTTTTCAGTTTTTTATTTGTTTTCTACAATCTTGTAAATGTCACGGTAGTTTCGTCCATAGCCATCGCAGTCGAGGCCATAGCCCACGATGAAGTCATTCGGGATGTTCAGCGCCACGTAGTCGATGTCGAGTTTCACCTGCAATTTCTCGGGCTTGCACAGCAAGGTGCAGATGCGCACCTCCGACGGTTCGTAAGCCTTCAAAGTCTCCAGCAGGTTCACCATGGTGTGTCCGGTGTCCACAATGTCCTCCACAACCACCACAGCACGGCCCTTGATGTAGCCATTGATGCCTATCAGTTGCTTCACGGTGCCCGTCGATGAGACACCCTCGTAGGAAGCCAGTTTCACGAACGACAAGTTGCAGGGAAAGTCTATCTCCTTCATCAGGTCGGAAGCAAACATGAATGAGCCGTTGAGCACACAGAGAAACACGGGATCCTTGCCAGCCATGTCGCGGTTGATTTCGGAAGCCACACGTTTCACTTCCTTCAGGATTTCGTTCTCCGTCAGAAACGTAGCGAACGTCTTGTCTTGTATCTGAATTGTTTTCATTGATGGAAAAAATTTGTTGAAGTTTTCATTTTGCAGGCAAAGATAACTAAAAATCGAATAAGTCCATTAAAAAGTTGTCAGTTTTCAAGCGCCTGCGGCGAAGCGAAGCGACCATTCGGAAAGGTGGAATCGCGTAAGCGATACTGCCAGCCAAGCCATCGAGTAGGAGGTAAACACTAATCATAGGTGTTTCAGAACAGAGAGAGGTGCAGAGCAGTTCGCTGTCTTTCATTCAATAACGGAAACTGCGAGAAGGAACAACATCTCAGAATTCAAGGCGTCATATCAGCTCATTTCGGATATGGCACCTAAATCAACCTTTACCGAAGAACTCATTTCCAAGGAAGGCTAATTCTTGGCTTGACATCCAAGTTGACGGGCTACTAATAAAATAGGGTGAGTAGTTACAAAACCGGCAACTGAAAGCCCAAAAAGCAGAAAAAAGAGGATAAAAGCGTGAATTTCCGAAAAAAAAACGTAACTTTGGGGCGAATAATAAAAAAAATGCGCTCCGACAACCGCTTCACCTGCATTGCCAACTGCGGTGACGAAAGAGACAACCTTGTTATTGAAAAATGAAAGAGAAACTATTGACCCTTGCCTTACTGGCCACATCGCTTGCCTTGACCGCACAGGACGTGAGCAAATATACTCCAGGCAGCCTGCCCGAAGGAGTGGTGTATTTCCTACCCAAAACCTTGGTGCGTGTAACCGTGACTGCCACCCAGAACACGTATGTCCCTGGTGAGTTCTGCCAGTATGCCGACCGTTACCTCCATGCCAAAGACGTGTCGGCACAGCCTTCGGTGACGTGGGAACTCAACGATGTAAGCGTGGATGTGGTGGGTGTGCCCGACAACAACAAGGCCTTCGCCGTGAAAGTGAGGGAAAAATTCGACACCAGTTCGGTAAGGCTGACCGACGATGGCATCGTGGTGGCCATCAACACCGACCCCGAACCATCGGCCGAAAAGGCATCGGACACTCCGACTGCCCCAACAACACAGGCGAAGCTGGACCCACACAGCATCATGACACAAGACATGCTGATGGCCGGATCGAAGGCGAAGGTGGCAGAACTGGTGGCCCAAGAAATCTACACCATCCGCGAGAGCAAGAACTCCCTGGTGCGTGGCCAAGCCGACTACATGCCCCAGGATGGCACAGCCCTGAAACTGATGCTCGACAATCTGGAAAAGCAAGAAAGGGCGTTGACCGAGATGTTCACAGGCACCATCGACAAGCAGACCAAGACGCAGGAAATCCTGATAGACCCCAACGGAGCTGATGCGAACGGAGTGGTGTTCCGATTTTCCAGAAAACTGGGAGTACTCGGCAAGGACAACCTCGCTGGCAAGCCCTACCACATCGCCATCAAGAACCTCGACACCCTGCCCCCCGTGGATGAGGGAGCCATGGCGAAGAAGAAAAAGGAGGAAGGAGTCATCTACAACATTCCTGGCAAAGCTTCCGTATCGGTGGTTTCGGACAACAAGCCCGTTTGCGAAACCGAAACGTATCTCACCCAGTTCGGCCAGACCGAAGTGCTGAGCACGAGCCTCTTCAACCAGAAAGTCAATACCCGGGTGGTATTCAACCCCACCAACGGCAGCATCGTCAAGATTGACAAAGACCAATGAATCATTGATATTTAATTTGCAAACCGATGAATCGCAACACCTCACAAGAGAAAACCAACCTTACCTACCTGACCGGCATCGTAGGCGTAGCCGTATTGGGGGGATTGCTGTTTGGCTACGACACCGCCGTCATTTCAGGAGCAGAGAAAGGCTTGCAGGCCTTTTTCCTGCAAGCCACAGACTTCCAGTATTCCGATGCCATGCACGGCTTCACATCGTCGTCGGCACTCATCGGATGTATCGTCGGCAGTGCCATTTCAGGATATTTCGCATCGGCCTTGGGACGGAAGAAATCCCTGGTCGTTGCCGGACTGTTCTTCTTCCTTTCCGCACTGGGCTCCTATTATCCGGAATTCCTGTTCTTCGAACCGGGAAAGGCCGATTACAGCCTACTGGTCATGTTCAACATCTACCGCATCCTCGGAGGCCTGGGTGTGGGCATCGCATCGGCCATCTGCCCCATGTACATAGCCGAGGTGTCGCCCTCACGGATGCGCGGCACCCTGGTGAGCTGGAACCAGTTTGCCATCATCTTCGGCCAGTTGGTGGTTTATTTCGTGAATTTCCTCATCTTAGGGGAGCACACCAATCCTGTCATCGAAAAGATCGGAGAAGGGCTGTATTCGCTCAATGTGGCGGCATCCGACACATGGACGGTCTCGACTGGCTGGCGATACATGTTTGTGAGCGAAGCCTTCCCTGCCGGACTGTTTGCCCTGCTGATTTGCTTCGTACCCGAAACCCCACGCTACCTCACGCTCAAGGGCAACGAAGCCAAAGCCTTGCAGGTGCTGACCCGCATCAACGGCAGCCAACAGGCCCAGACGATACTTGCCGACATCAAAGCCACCGCCCGGCAGACCACCGAAAGGCTTTTCACCTACGGGTGGATGGTCATCTTCATAGGCATCATGCTCAGCGTGTTCCAGCAGATAGTGGGCATCAACGCCGTGCTGTACTTCGCGCCCAGAATCTTCGAGTCGATGAGCGAGTCGATGAATCCGATGGCCTATACCGTCGTCATGGGAGTGGTGAACATCCTGTTCACGTTGGTGGCCGTCTTTACGGTGGAAAAGCTCGGACGCAAGCCCCTGCTCATCTGCGGGTCGCTCGGCATGGCAGCGGGAGCCATCGGCGTGTCGGTGAGCAACATCCTGACGCTGCCGCCCCTCCTGCCCGTGCTCAGCATCATGGTGTATTCCGCATCTTTCATGTTCAGCTGGGGTCCCATCTGCTGGGTGCTCATCGCCGAGATATTCCCCAACACCATCCGTGGAGCTGCCGTGGCCATAGCCGTGGCGTTCCAATGGATTTTCAACTTCATCGTTTCCTCGTCGTTCATTCCCCTCTACAACATGAGCATGGGCGACATGGGCAGCCGCTTCGGCCATTGCTTCGTGTATGCCCTTTATGGCATCGTGTGCGTGGTGGCCGCAATCTTCGTGTGGCGTCTGGTGCCAGAGACCAAGGGGAAAACCCTTGAGGACATGAACGCACTCTGGAAAAAGAGACAATAACAACAAACCATCCAAACATCATGACTTACCTATTAGGATACGACATCGGAAGTTCATCGGTAAAGGCCTCGCTGGTGGATGCCTCTACCGGGCAGTGCGTAGCCTCATCGTTCTACCCCAAGCAAGAGGCTCCCATCAAGGCTCTCCAACCAGGATGGGCCGAACAGGATCCGCACGACTGGTGGCTGTACGTAAGGCAAGCCACCGCCGAGATACTGCACAACACCCCGCACCGCGACATTGCCGCCATCGGTATCAGCTACCAGATGCATGGCCTGGTGTGCGCCGACAAGCAGGGCAATCCCCTGCGACCTGCCATCATCTGGTGTGACGGACGCGCCATCCCCTATGGCGAGCGCGCTTTCCACGACTTGGGCAACGACCACTGTCTGTCGCACCTGCTCAACTCGCCAGGCAATTTCACCGCTTCCAAACTGGCTTGGGTGAAGGAACACGAGCCGCAGGTGTTCGAGCAAACAGCCAAGGTGATGCTGCCGGGCGACTACATTGCCCTGCGGATGACAGGCGAATGCCTCACCACCGTGTCGGGCCTCTCGGAAGCCATGCTGTGGGACTTCAAGGAAAACGACATCGCCCACTGCCTGACCCACTATTATGGCTTCGACGAGTCGCTGCTACCTACGATTACCAGCACATTTGCCGAACAGGGACGGCTGACAGCCGCAGCTGCCACCGAACTGGGACTGCATGCAGGCATCCCCATCACCTACCGTGCCGGCGACCAACCGAACAACGCCTTATCGCTGAACGTGCTTCGCCCGGGCGAAATAGCCTCGACGGCCGGCACATCGGGAGTGGTGTATGGCATCAACGGAAGCACCAACTCCGACCCCCTCAGCCGCGTGAACACCTTTGCCCACGTCAACCATTCCGCTTCACAGCCACGATTGGGCATCTTGCTGTGCATCAACGGCACAGGCATCCTGAACTCGTGGATGAAACACACCGTGGCACCAGAGGGCATTTCGTACAAGGAAATGGACGCACTGGCCGATCAGGTACCCATGGGAGCCAACGGCATCCGCATACTGCCCTTCGGCAACGGAGCCGAACGGATGTTGCAGAACAAGGACAAAGGTTGCTCCATACACGGCATCAACTTCAACCTGCACGATGAGCGTCACCTCATCCGTGCCGCACAGGAAGGCATCGTGTTTGCCTTCAAGTATGGCATCGACATCATGCAGCAGATGGGCATGGACATCAAGAACATACACGCAGGACATGCCAACATGTTTCTGAGTCCGATTTTCAGGAGGGCACTTGCCAACGTCACAGGCGCCACCATCCATCTGTTCGACACCGATGGCTCCATCGGAGCCGCACGCGGTGCAGGCATCGGAGCCGGCATCTACCACAATACCGACGAAGCATTCGAAACGCTACGGTGCATCGCATCGACCGAACCAGATCCCAACGAAATGTCGGCCTACCAGGAAGTATATGAAAGCTGGAAAGACCTGTTGCTCCGATAACCAATATCCGTACAATCCATTCATCAAAAACACCAATTATCATGACAAAAGAATTTTTCCCGAACATTGGAAAGATCCAATTCGAAGGCAAGGACAGCAAGAATCCTCTGGCCTACCGTTACTACGATGCCGACAAGGTGATCATGGGCAAGAAGATGGGCGAATGGCTCAAGTTCGCAATGGCTTGGTGGCACACCCTGTGTGCCGAAGGCTCCGACCAGTTCGGTCCCGGCACCAAGACCTTCCCTTGGAACAGCAGTGCCGACCCCATCGAGGCTGCCAAGGACAAAGTGGATGCCGGCTTCGAAATCATGCAGAAACTCGGCATCGGGTACTACTGCTTCCACGATGTGGATCTGGTGCAGGAAGCCGACAACATAGCCGACTACGAAAAGAACCTGAAAACCATTGTGGCATACCTCAAGCAGAAACAGCAGCAAACGGGCATCAAGTTGCTTTGGGGAACGGCCAACGTGTTCGGACACAAGCGCTACATGAACGGTGCTTCCACCAATCCCGATTTCGACGTGGTGGCCCGTGCCATCGTGCAAATCAAGAACGCCATCGACGCCACCATCGAACTGGGCGGCACCAACTATGTGTTCTGGGGCGGCCGGGAAGGCTACATGAGCCTGCTCAACACCGACCAGAAGCGTGAGAAGGAACACATGGCCACCATGCTCCGCATGGCCCGCGACTACGCCCGCGCCAAGGGATTCACCGGCACTTTCCTCATAGAGCCCAAGCCCATGGAACCCATGAAGCACCAGTACGATGCCGACACCGAAACGGTCATCGGATTCCTCAAGGCTCACGGCCTCGACAAGGATTTCAAGGTGAACATCGAGGTGAACCATGCCACCCTGGCTGGTCACACCTTCGAGCATGAGCTTGCCTGCGCCGTGGATGCCGGCATGTTGGGATCCATCGACGCCAACCGTGGCGACTACCAAAACGGATGGGACACCGACCAGTTCCCCATCGACCACTTCGAACTGGTGCAGGCCATGACACACGTCATCCGCAACGATGGCTTCCACAACGGTGGCACCAACTTCGATGCCAAGACCCGACGCAACTCCACCGACCTTGAGGACATCTTCATC
Organism: Bacteroides sp. UBA1773; assembly: GCA_002315285.1. Lineage (GTDB taxonomy): Bacteria > Bacteroidota > Bacteroidia > Bacteroidales > Bacteroidaceae > DCGR01. The sequence goes on from DCGR01000041.1 coordinate 20,065, forward strand.
GCCCACATCGCCGGCATGGACGCACTGGCCCACGCCTTGGAATCGGCTGCCGACATCATGCAACAGTCGCCCATTCCGCAAATGCTGCGCGACAGGTATGCAAGCTTCGACAGCGGAGCAGGCAAGCGATTCGAAGACGGACTCATGACCTTCGAGGAAGCCTACGAACATGGCAAACTGGTGGGCGAACCCAAGCAAACCAGCGGCAAGCAAGAACTGTATGAAGCCATAGTAAACATGTATTAAAAACACAGGACATCATGAAACATTCCAACCTGTTATTTGCGACAGTGCTGGCCATCGCCAGCACGACCCTTTCCGCCCAGACCCTTCGCGTCAGCGGCAACATGACCGATGGCACACGACTGGAACTGGAGGAAAACAGTGTGAAGACCTATAAAAGCCTCGCCTTCACATCCACCGTAAAATCGTTCAAGGGCCTCAAGCTGGCTCATGGAGAAAACCGCTATAGTTGCTCCTATCTTACCCTCGATGCCGACAGCGTCCACCTCACCACATGGTATGGCGCCACCAACATCCGCACTCAGGCATACGCACACGGGCTCACCATCGAGCACAACCTGCAAGTGTGGATGAACATGGGCATCAGCGGACTGAACCTTCGCATCGCCTCCAACGGCATCACCTTCACCAAGCAAGGCCTGCCATGGGACGGATACAACGGCATGATCTACGCCGAGTCGGCAGGATCGGAACTCACCGACTGCACACTGGCCTGGAACTGCAAGAAGTACGATGCCGACATCTACATGTTTGGCGACAGCTACTTTGGCGTCATCTCCAAGATGCGCTGGATTTCCTACATGCTGGCCGACGGCTACAAGGACATATTCATCGATGGCTACCCCGGCGAAGGCAGCAAGGACGGAGTCAGGGACCTGAAAAACGCACTCAAGCACGGCACACCCAAGTACGTGTTCTGGTGTGAGGGCATGAACAATGCCGACACCGCCGAGGGCGTGAGCCAGGCATGGCTCGATGGCTACAACGAGGTGCGCAAGATCTGCGAAGAGAAGGGCATTGAGCTCATCCTCACCACCACCCCCACCGTAAAGGGAGCCGATGCCAAGGGCTACCGCATCCATTCATTCAAGAACGACATCGTGCGCAAAAGCGGACTCCGCTACGTGGACTTCAACAAAGCCGTAGGAGCCGACGACAAAACGGGCGAATGGTATCCAGGCATGCTCTATAAAGATGGTGTACACCCCACCGAAACCGGTGCCGTGGCCCTCTACCAGCAAGTCCTCACCGACTTTCCCGAAGTGATGGCAGCCGAGGCGCAATAAGCTCGCGCCATAGCATCTACATCCCCACTCAAAAATGCCACTTTTGCATGATTTTATGAAATTTGCATTTTTTAGTGGGTTTTTTTTACGCTCATCACGAAAATAACAGTATATTTGTTTCGAAAACGAAAAACAGAAAAAAGTATCATGAAACAAAACTATTTCTTTGCAGTGGATTTGGGTGCGACAAGCGGCAGAACCATTCTCGGATGCCTGAACGAAGGCAAATTGGACTTACGCGAACTGACCCGATTCCCCAACCACATCATCCAGACGGGAGGACACTTCTTCTGGGACATCTATGCACTCTACAGCGAAATCATCAACGGGCTGAAGGTAGTGGCCAAGGAAGGCATCCACATTGAGTCCATCGGTATCGACACGTGGGGTGTGGATTTCGTATGTGTAGGCAAGGACGGACAGCTGCTGGCCAATCCTTTCAGCTACCGCGACCCACACACTGAAGGCTCCATGGACGACTATTTCCGTACTATTCCCCGCGAAAAGGTCTATGAAATCACTGGCATACAGTTCATGAATTTCAACTCCCTCTTCCAGCTTCATGCCATGCGTCGCCACAACAGCTCCGCACTGGCAGCTGCCGACAAGATTCTGTTCATGCCTGATGCACTAAGCTACATGCTCACCGGGCAGATGGTAACGGAATACACCATCGCCTCCACCTCGCAGATGCTCGACCCACGCACCAAGCGTTTCGATCCATCGCTGCTTAGCGTGGTGGGCCTCAGCGAACAACAGTTCGGCCGTTTCGTGTTCCCAGGCGAGAAAGTAGGCGAACTGACTCCAGAGATTCAGGAGATGACCGGACTCGGTCCGGTGCCCGTCATTGCCGTGGCTGGTCACGACACTGCATCGGCTGTGGCTGCCGTTCCTGCCCAAAACGAGAAATTTGCTTACCTCAGCTCCGGCACATGGAGCCTGATGGGCATCGAAGTGAAAGATGCCATCATCAACCAAAACAGCTGTGACCACAACTTCACCAACGAAGGAGGTGTGGAAGGCACCACCCGCTTCCTGAAGAACATCTGCGGCATGTGGTTGCTCGAACGATGCCGTGCCGAATGGAAGGCAAAAGGACATGACTACGACTACGGAGAACTCATCGATGCCGCGCTTGCCATACCGGCTTTCCAAAGCCTCATCAACCCCGACTCTCCCTGCTTTGCCAATCCACCCATCATGATTGACGCCATACGCAAATATTGCTACCTTACAAAGCAATACATTCCACAGACACACGGAGAGCTCACACGCTGTATCTTCGATTCCCTTGCCCTGCGCTACCGTCAGGTGTTCGGGTTCCTCAAACTCATGGCTCCCATGCCCATCGAGAAACTCCATGTCATCGGTGGCGGATCGCGCAACAACCTACTCAACCAATTCACCGCCAATGCCGTGGGCGTGCCCGTGGTGGCCGGGCCATCCGAATGTACTGCCATTGGCAACATCATGCTCCAGGCCAAAGCCATCGGACTAGTGGGTGATATCACTGAGATGCGCCACATTATAGCCAACGGTTCCCAATTCCCCATATTCCATCCTGAGAACCCTGCCGAATGGGCCGAAGGTTACGAAAAATATGTTTCCGTTTATCACGAAGAAATCTGATTCCCTTACACATACACAAACAAACACCATTAGAACATAAAAATCATGAAAGAAGAACAAGTAAAGAAAGCGTATGAAATAGCCAAGGAACGCTATGCGGCATACGGTATTGACACCGAACAAGTACTCAAACAAATGCAGGACTTCCACCTCAGCATGCACTGCTGGCAGGCCGATGACGTGGCTGGCTTCGAAGTGCAGGCCGGTGCGCTGAGCGGTGGCATCCAAGCCACAGGCAACTATCCGGGCAAGGCACGCAACATCGACGAACTACGCTCCGACATCCTGAAAGCCAAGTCGCTCATCCCAGGCTCACACCGCCTGAACCTCCACGAAATATACGGCGACTTCAAAGGAAAGGTCGTTGACCGCGACGAAGTGGATGCCACTTATTTCCAAAGCTGGATGGAATGGGGCAAGGAAAACGACACGAAACTCGATTTCAACTCCTCTTCCTTCTCACATCCCAAGAGTGGCAACCTGAGTCTGGCCAATCCCGACAAGAGCATCCGCGACTTCTGGATTGAACACACCAAACGTTGTCGTGACATCGCCAACGCCATGGGTGAGGCACAAGACGACCCCTGTATCATGAACCTGTGGGTGCACGATGGCTGCAAGGACATGAGCGTGAGCCACTACAAGTACCGCGAATGGCTGAAGGAGTCGCTCGATGAAATCTTCACGAAGCCACAACCCATGATGAAGGACTGTATCGAAGGCAAGGTGTTTGGCATCGGCCTCGAAAGCTTCACCGTAGGCTCACACGATTTCTACACGGCATACGCGGCCAAGAACAACAAGATCCTGACCATCGACACCGGTCACTACCATCCCACTGAGAGCCCGGCCGACAAGGTGAGTGCCGTGCTCCAGTTCGTGCCTGAGCTGATGCTCCATGTGAGCCGTCCTGTGCGCTGGGATTCCGACCATGTGACCATCATGGACGATGCTACAGCCGAATTGTTCGCTGAAATCGTACGTGCTGGCGCACTCGATCGCGTACACTATGGCCTCGACTATTTCGACGGAGCCATCAACCGCATCGGAGCCTACGTCATCGGTTCGCGTGCAGCCCAGAAGTGCATGGTACGCGCCATGCTTGAACCGATGGACCTCATTGGCAAGTATGAGTTCGAAGGCAAGGGCTTCCAGGTGCTGGCTCTCCTCGAAGAGTGCAAGGCATTGCCATGGAACGCTGTCTATGACGAGTTCTGCGTGCGTAACAACGTGCCGGTGGGTAGCGCATTCATCGCCGAAATCGAGAAATACGAAGCAGAGGTAACCTCCAAACGCTAAACCATGAACATCATTCTCGGATTGATCATCATCGCGATAGGTGCATTCTGCCAGTCGAGCAGTTATGTACCTATCAATAAGGTGAAACAGTGGAGTTGGGAAAGTTTCTGGATTGTGCAAGGCTTCTTCGCATGGTTGGTGTTCCCTTTGTTGGGAGCTTTATTGGCCATTCCGGCTGGACACACGCTCACCGAACTCTATGCCTCGGCCAACTCGTTCAACGTGCTCATGACCATCCTGTTCGGCATCTTGTGGGGAGTAGGCGGACTTACGTTCGGACTGTCCATGCGCTACCTCGGTGTCGCTTTGGGGCAGAGTATTGCCTTGGGAACCTGTGCTGGGCTGGGTACCATCCTCGGTCCCGTATTGCTCAACGTATTCTTCCCTGAGCTCAATGCGCTCGACAAGCTTACCGCTTCTGTCATCATCGGTGTTGCCGTCACCCTGCTCGGCATTGCCATCATCGGTGTTGCCGGAGGCATGAAGAGTGCATCGCTCTCGGACGAAGAGAAGAAAGAGGCAGTGAAGGATTTCAACTTTCCGAAAGGACTCGCCATAGCCCTGCTTGCAGGCTTCATGAGCGGCTGTTTCAACGTGGGTCTCACCTTCGGTGCCGACATCCACTTCGAGGGCACCAACCCCATGTTCCGTGGGCTTCCCGCAACCTTGCTTGTCACCGTGGGCGGCTTCCTCACCAATGCCCTCTACTGTTTCTACCAGAACAGCAAGAACAAGACATGGAGCGACTACGGCAAGACTGCCGTATGGGGCAACAACGCCCTGTTTTGCGCCCTGGCTGGTGTGTTGTGGTACAGCCAGTTCTTCGGACTGTCGCTTGGACAAGGATTCCTGCAGGAGTCGCCTGCCATGCTCACTTTCTCGTTCTGCATCCTCATGGCGCTCAACGTCACCTTTTCCAATGTGTGGGGCATCATCCTCAAGGAGTGGAAAGGTTGCTCACCGAAAACCATCCGCGTGCTGGTGCTGGGCCTCATCATACTGGTCATAAGCTCTTTCGTGCCACAACTGTTCTGACCCCATGCGGTATCTGAGAAACCCATCTACAGATGCACATTACAACATGGCGTTCGACGAATACTGCCTGCAGCAGCTTTCGTCGGACGCTCCGCTTTTCTACCTCTGGCAAAATGCCCCAGCCGTCATCGTGGGACAAAACCAGAATGTCTATGCCGAAGTGAACCTGCCCTATTTGGAACAGCACGGCATACAGCTTGCCCGCCGCGTCACGGGAGGTGGAGCCGTCTATCACGACCTACAGAACCTCAATTTCTCGTTCGTCAGTCAGCTACGCGACCTCGACACCGATGTGTCGTTTCTGCTCGACCTCGTCGTGCAGGCCTTGCGTAGGTTAGGTGTTCCCGCCACGTTCTCGGGTCGCAATGACATCCTCGTGGAGGGGCATAAGGTAGGTGGCACCGCCAAACGTGTGTGGCACGACCGGCTCATGGTACACGGCACACTCATGTACGATGTCGATATCCCTACCCTCATCGAAGCACTCGGCACGCCACAAAGCAAGCTCACCGCCAAGGGCATCGCCTCCGTGCGAAGCCGCGTGGGCAACCTGCGCCAATTGCTGCCACAATGCCCCGACGTACAGTCGTTCCGCGACCTGCTCCACGAGCAACTTGCGGGAGCCGATGCGGAATTCATCCTCGATGACCATCAGCTCCACAGCATTGTCCAACTGGCCGCACAGAAATTCGCCACCTGGCAATGGAACTATGGCCTGTCGCCCATAGGCACCTTCACCAAGCAACAACACTTCGCCTGCGGCACCATCGAGGTACGATTGTGCATAGAGAAAGGCATTCTCACCGCCATCAGCTTCGGAGGCGACTTCCTCGGAAACTATTCGCCTGCCCCACTTGCCGCAGCCCTCATCGGCACACGCTTCGAACACGATGCACTGCTCACGGTGCTCCAACAAAATCCCGTTGAACGCTTCTTCGACCAACTTACCAACAACCAATTCCTACAATTCATCCTCTCATGAAAAAGCTACTCATCCTCCTTCTGCTTGTCGTTCCTGGCGTAGCCACTGCACAGCAACATCCGCTTCCACCCAACCTGCAAGGTGTGCAACACCGATCCGACCCCATCACACGCGTCTATCTGGCACCACAACGAGTGATGTGGACCAATTCCGACACACTCGTCACCAACAGTTCAGCATTGCTCGGCATCAAGGACGGACAATCCGAATTGACAACAAACGGCACATGTTGTATGCACACCAACGCCACCGACACCGCTTCCATCCTCCTCGACTATGGTCGAGAGCTACACGGTGGCATTAAGCTCGTACTCGGTCCCTCATCCAGCCAAGCTCCCTCACTCGTACGTATCCGCTTCGGAGAATCCGTAGGTGAGGCCTGCAGCGAAAGCTTTAACGAGGAGTGGCGCATGGGCTACTCCACCAATGACCATGCCATGCGCGACCTTACCCTCGAGATACCACGCCACGGACAGATTGAACTGGGCAACACCGGTTTCCGCTTCGTACGCATCGACCTCTTGGAACGCTCGCGTACCATCCACATCAAGGAGGCCAACGCCATCCTGTGCTACCGCGACATCCCCTACCTCGGCAGTTTCCGTTGCAACGACCAACGACTCAACGACATCTGGCTTACCGGTGCCTACACCGTCCACCTCAACATGCAAGAATATCTGTGGGACGGCATCAAGCGCGACCGTCTCATCTGGTTGGGCGACATGCACCCCGAAGCATCTACCATCCTCTCCGTGTTCGGAGGCAACGAGGTAGTACCGCAAAGCATCGACACTGCCTGCCGACAGTTTCCGCAACCCCGCTGGCTCAACGACATGATTTCCTACTCGATGTGGTATCTCATCATCATGCACCAATGGTACATGCACCAAGGCGACCTCGGCTACCTGCAGCAACATCGCAATTACATCAAGGGGGTCATCGACCACATCGACTCCTGCGTGGAATCTGATGGCACCGAGCACCTCGATGGCCGACGTTTCCTCGACTGGCCGTCGTCGCCCAACACCCCCGGTGTGGAAGCCGGACTGCGTGCCTTGCTGCTGTGGTCGCTCACCGATGCCGGCAAGTTGTGCCTCCTGATCGATGAAAAAGAGTATGCCGACAAATGCCAAGCCATTCGGCAACGCATCAGCAAACTCGTGAAACCCCACAACAACCTCAAACAAGCGGCTGCCCTCATGGCCATCGCTGGCATCATGACACCCAAGCAAGCCTGCGACGAAGTCATCTCGGTGGGCGGAGCCAAAGGCTTCTCCACCTTCTACGGCTACTATATGTTGCAAGCCCTTGCCATGGCCGACCGACACCAACAAGCACTCGACATCATCCGCGAGTTCTGGGGTGCCATGCTCGACCTCGGCGCCACCACATTCTGGGAAGACTTCAACCTCGACTGGACCCGTGACGCAGCACGTATCGACGAGTTCACACCCGCTGGCAAGCACGATATACACGGCAAATATGGCGACTACTGCTACAAGAGCTTCCGCCACAGTTTCTGCCACGGATGGGCATCGGGGCCCACCGCATGGCTTTCGCAACACGTACTTGGCATCGAGGTCGTAGAATCGGGTTGCAAAGTCATTCGCATCACCCCCCATTTGGGAGACCTTGAATGGGCCGAAGGCACCTACCCCACCCCACAAGGTGTTGTGAGCGTTCGTCACGAACGCAAGCAAGGCAAGGTGGTCACCACCTACACTGCGCCAAAAGGCGTGAAAGTAATCCTGCAATGACCTGCCACCTTTACCATTCTTCCATCGGTTCCCTGCTCATCGAATGTGATGAGCAGGGACTAGTGCGCCTCAGCCTCACCGATACTTGCCCACCCACTGTAACACGCAACGACTGCGACAACCCTCACCTACAACAAACAATCCAGTGGTTGGACACATACTTTGCGGGGCAACCGCCTGCCACTTTTCCCTCCTTCCATCTCCACGGCACTCCATTCCAGCTCCAAGTGTGGAAGTTACTGCTTACCATTCCATACGGTCAGACCACTACCTACGGCGCACTGGCACGGCTCATCTCCCCCACCATGTCGGCACAAGCCATCGGACAAGCCGTCCACCGCAATCCTTGTTGCATCATCATCCCTTGCCACCGAGTCATCGGTGCCGACCATTCCCTCACTGGCTATGCCCACGGCCTCGCCACGAAGCAGACACTGCTGAACCTTGAGTCGGGGAACCTAATTCAGACAATATAGCATAGATGGGGTATGCCGAACATACCTAAAAATCCCCTGACAACATCATGATGCCATCAGGGGACTTGCTGTATAAAGTACTAAAAGTGTCGATTATTTCTCAACATAGAGCAATGCCTCACCACGATTGACATGGGCTGCCTGGTTGGCGCACACCTCGACCACCTTTCCACTGAACAAAGCACGCACTTCCTCATGGCTTCCCCAAGGAGTGACAATAACTGCTATCAGGTCTCCTTCGTTGATTTGCTTGCCAATGGCAGGTGCGGAGGAAGTACCCTCAACGCTGATTTCATAGAACAGCTGTCCCTTTTCAGGAGCCGAGACAGGATCTGCCTTGGCATGCTTCATGGCCGAAACGGCTGCAACATCAAAGCCCTTCTTCGCCATAGCCTCGTCCTTGGCTTTCTGCAAGTCAGCCTCAAAGCGCTGTTTGGCCACACCACTCTTGTAGTCGCGGTATTGGCGCTCGTGCATGGCGAACTCAAACAATTCCTCCTGATCCTCGCCTTCGTCCCATCCTTCTTCTTTCATCATCTGGCGATACTTGTCGAGCTCGTCGGGATAATAGCTCTGTGGATCAGCTGTGGTAAACTCACGTCCCTGACTCCTGGCCAGTTCCACAATTTCTGGAGCCACTTCGCCTGGCAACTTGCCACTCTTGCCGAGAATCATGCCCCAAATAGCCTCATCCATCATGCTATAGCGAGGCTTACCCATCGACTCGGTGAGCAGGTTCATTAAGGCAATGTTCTTGGTATATTGTGAGAAAGGCGTCACCAATGGTGGATAACCAATCTTGGGCCATACGTAGGCAACCTCATCAAAGAGGCGCACCAAGAGTTGGTCCTCGGTATAAGGTTCCTCACCCTTTGCCTTGCGATTGTTGTTGATGGCATCCATCACGCCCTTCAGGTCGGCCATCATGGAGCCCATCATGCCACCTGGCAGTCCACAACCAAGCAATAACGACGACATGAGCTTGTTGGAAGGATTCATGAAATAGCCCAGGAAGTCATCGATGAACTCCTGTGTGAGTTTACGGGCACGCATATAAGCGTCCATGTTGATTTCGGGTACATCGAAGCCTGCATCCTTGAGCATGGCCTGCACGGAAATGACATCGGGATGTACCTTACCCCATGACAAAGGTTCGATGGCAGTATCGATGATGTCGGCGCCGTTTTCACAAACAGCCAACATGGAAGCCATGGAAAGTCCTGGGCCAGAATGGCCATGGTACTCGATAATCACGTCAGGATGCTTGGACTTGATGCTCTTGACCAACTGTCCAAGCATGGCTGGACGGCCAATGCCCGCCATGTCCTTCAGGCAGATTTCGGGAGCGCCAGCCTCAATGAGTTGGTCGGCGATATTCGTGTAGTATTCCACCGTGTGAACAGGCGAGTGGGTGATGCAGAGGGTGGCTTGAGGAATCATACCAGCCTCCTTGGCATACTTAATAGAAGGTATGATGTTACGCACATCGTTCAATCCGCAAAAAATACGCGTGATATCCGTTCCCTGTGCCTTTTTGACCTTATACATCAGTCGGCGCACATCAGCAGGCACAGGATTCATGCGAAGCGCATTCAAGCCACGGTCGAGCATGTGAGTCTGGATGCCAGCCTCGTGAAGAGGTTTGGTGAACGTGCGCACTGCCTTGTTAGGGTTCTCGCCATAAAGCAGGTTGACCTGTTCAAAAGCTCCGCCATTGGTTTCGACACGGGCAAAACAACCCATTTCCACAATTACCGGCGCAATCCGAGCAAGCTGGTCGGCACGCGGCTGATACTTTCCCGACGACTGGAACATGTCGCGATAAAGCAAACTGAATCTTATCTTCTTTTTCATAATTATAATGTTTGTCCTTCGAAGCAAAAATTTTTGGCGAAATTAGTTTATGTCAATGAAAAAACAAAATAAAATCAGAAAATAGTTGTATCTATGCATAAAAAATATGTTATACAACATATTTAATACTTTTTCATACAAAAATATTTGGAGGAGAGAAAATAATCCCCTAATTTTGGCCCTCGAAGTTGTGAAACTTTTAAAGATAGTTTAGTTAAGTCTAGTTTAGTTTTTGTGTTGTAGTCAATCCCTGACGTAAGCGTACGTCGGGGATTGCATTTTTTTGCTCCATAATTTGGATAATCACGAGAAATGTGTCAACTTTGCGACATAAAAGCTAAACGCACATAAAAAAATGACAAGACAGTTTTTCACATTCCTCGTGGCCTTTCTCACCGTTGCGACATCCATCGCATCGCAACCGCAGCAGCAGTCACAGTCATCCCACAAGAAGATAGCCCTCGTGCTCAGTGGTGGAGGTGCCAAAGGCATGGCTCACATCGGAGTGCTCAAAGTGATAGAACAAGCGGGCATCCCCATCGACTACGTAGTGGGCACCAGCATGGGTTCCATCATCGGCGGGCTGTATGCCATCGGCTACACCCCAGCACAACTCGACAGCATGGTGAGGGTACAAGACTGGACAGAACTGCTTACCGACCGCATACAACGACGCGACAAAAACATTCTGGAACGCGAACGGTCGGAAAAATACCTCGTGTCATACCCCATCGGGAGACGCAAAGGCCAGGCTGACGTGGCTGGAGGATTCATCAAGGGCGAGAACCTTTCCGACCTGTTCAACGAACTCACCTCGGGCTACAACGACAGCATAGACTTCAACCGCTTGCCCATACCCTTTGCCTGCGTGGCCTACGACATCACCCGTGGTGAGGAGACAGTATATCACAGCGGCATTCTCGCCAAGTGCATGAGGGCCAGCATGGCCATTCCTGGTGTGTTCACCCCCATGAGAGATGGCGACAAAGTGCTTGTGGACGGTGGCGTAATCAACAACTTCCCCGTTGACGTGGCGCGTCAAATGGGTGCCGACATTGTCATCGGCATCGACGTGCAGTCGAAGCTCCGGACTGCCGACAAACTGTCGGGGACACTGTCAGTGCTGCTGCAACTCGTTGACCTGACCGGCAACGAGAAGTTCCAGCAAAACCGCGACGACACCGACACCTATGTGAAAGTGGATGTGGAAGGATACTCGTCAAGCAGTTTCACCACGGCCGACATCATCACCCTCATCAAGCGCGGAGAACAAGCGGCCAACGAACATCTTCCCGCCTTGCTTCAGGCCAAAGAGCAAGCAGGCTACACCGGCCACGTGCCAACTGTCCGCAAACCCTTCGAAAAGGAACTCCTCCTCGGCATTCGCCACATCATATTCCAAGGGATAGAAAGCGATGACGCGAAATGGATCATCCGCCGATGCAACCTACGCGACAACACAATGATGACCCTCGAAGAGATAAAGGCCGTGACCACCCTGATACGCGCCAACACCAGCTACGAAGGAGCATACTATCAGCTGTCGACAGCCGACAACGGCCGACACGACCTCACCTACACCCTTGTGAAAAAACACGAAGACAAGCTCGACCTCGGCATACGCTTCGACAGCGACGAGTTCATCTCGCTTGCCGCACAAACCACATTTGGGCTGAAGACCAAGCTTCCGCAGAAAATCATCATCGACGGCCGCATGGGCCTGCGGATGAACATCGGAGCAACCTACAATATGGAGACATCCCCGCTGAGCAGTTTCGACATGGGCTACCAGTTTGCCTACAATGACTTCGACGTATTCGAAGACGGCAAGAAATGGTTCAACACCACCCATCGCAAACACACTGTGCGTGCCGCATATAATAATGTGTGGATCCGCAACTTCCGTTTCTCCATCGGAGCCATGTTCGAGTTCTATGATTTCAAGAAATTCCTTTTCGACAAGGGAAGCGACCCTGAATGGTTCGACATCGACCACGAAAAACATTTCACCTACTTCGCCACGCTCAACTACGACTCCTACGACCGTGCTTACTACCCACGCAGGGGAGTAAACTTCTCCGCCTCATACCACATTTATACAGACAACCTGTTCAAATACAACAACCAGGCACCTCTTACCGCCGTAAGTGGACGATTTGAAGGGGTGATACCCATCACCAACCGATTCAGCCTCGTGCCTGCAGCCTACATGCGCATGCTCTTCGGAAGCTCCGACATTCCCTTTACCTTGAAGAACGTAATCGGTGGAGACATGGGCGGACGCTACGTGGAGCAACAGATGCCATTCATCGGACTCGTCCATCCCGAAATATGCGACAATTCGCTCATCATCGCCTCGCTGAAAGCACGCCAACGGATGGGTGCGTCCCATTATCTCACCCTCACCGGCAACTATGCCATCACCAGCGACATGCCAAAAGACCTGCTGCGCAACGAACGCATCTACGGAGGAGGTATTGGATATGGATACGACAGCATCGGCGGTCCGCTCGAAATCTCCTTCAACTATGCTGGCAGCCGCTCAAACGAAGTAAGTACGTACATCAACCTAGGATTCAAGTTCTGACCTTTCTTTCAGTAAAACTGAGCGTTACCCGTGAACAACCAGCAGAAAGGGCGGGCCACATTTCCAGTGGTCCGCCCTTTCCTGCCAAATCAATTACCAATTGTAATTCAAGCCAAAACTGAGAATCTCTTGGAACTGGAAGTAACTACTCTGACCTTCCTTGAGCACCACACTGTCATCGAAACGTCCGTGCAGAAAAAGCTTGGCCGATAGATATTTGTTCACCGTGAAATTGAAAGTGTTCTCCCAAGAGCCTATCACCTTCTCGTAAGTGGTGAAATAATCGAACTTGGTTATCCACTGCACCTGCGGCAGGATTTTCCATGTAAGATTGGCAGTGAATTTCGAACCCCACATGGTAATCGACTTCTCCCCCTCCTTCACACCAAACCGCGTAGGGTTCACCCTGTCATAATCCTTCACATACACGTAAGTGAGTGCCAACGGAGAAGTGAGCAGTGAGGTGGTGACTTTCTTATTGGAATACTTGTAGTCAAGACCCAGCGTCATATCGAGTTCGGCAGGCGACAAGAAGTTGCTGATCATCGTGGTGGAATTGGTGCCATACGAAGCGAAGAACTGAGTTTTGGCTTCCAGAGCGAGGGTGTAGTAGAAATTCTTGAAAGCCTTGACACCCAATTTCGAATTGAGACGCACCAAGTCGGTGTTGGTCTTGTAAGAGTGCACCGTGTCCGAAGGAGCCGTCACAAAACCCACCTTCACCTCCAGCTTGTTCTCGAACTCCACATAGCGGTGGTCGTCATAGTTGGCCGAAATCACAAAGCCCGAGAGCAGCGAAGCCACGCTCTCACCACCCTTGTACCAGTTGTCCGAAATCTTGTTCTGTGTGAACTGCACATAAGCGTTGCCAGCCTTTTTCCAGAAGTTCGGTTTCAGCACCACCAGCTGGTTGTCCGACGCCACCTTGTCTTTTTCAACCTTCGTCACAAAACCCTTCACCTCAGTAGCCTTTTGCTCAACTTTGTGTTCGTTCATGTCCATAGCCTTCATGTCAGCATACCACAACTGGTTATGCTTCACCACCTCCGGACTGCTGAGATACAATGCCATCAGGTGCGGCGCAATCCATTCGTCCACCCGTGCCGAGCGATCCAGCGTTTGCGGCCGATACGGCCGCAGGCTGTCCGATGGCTCGAACGACAAAAGAGAGTCTTGCTGATAGGTGTAAGCCGCAAGCGTAGGCTGCCAATCGATACGGAAATGCCGGTCAGTAGCCGACGTGTAGAATGTGGAGGGAAGCACGAGTTTGAAGTAGTCGGCACTCACCCTGCGAGGCAGCGGAGGATCCACCTCAAGATTATCCCAAAGCAAAAAATGCGCGAAGAAATCTGCATGGATAGTATCCATCGCAGTCCGATAACTACCATATATACTATCTGCATATTGCGAGTACACATTGACCGACTGAAAAACCGTATCGACAGGTTGCGAGTATGCAACAGCAGGTTGCACTTCCTGAGCCTGCGCGCCACACAGCGCAATCCCCGACACGAGTAACGATAATAATGCCTTTTTCATAATACTCCTATTTTCCTATTTTCCCGCAAAGATATGAAAATGTTGGCAGTTCGCAAACCGATTTCACATTTTTATAGTATATTTGCAACTTCAATCGAAAAGAACAACAATAAAAACAACAAGAAACGTGGATAAGAACACATTAACCGGATTCGTGCTAATCGGCGCCGTGCTGATTGGTTTCAGTCTATGGAACAAACCTTCAGAACAGCAACTGGCACAGCAACGCCACTACAACGACTCCATTGCCCAGTTGCAACATCGAAACGACTCCATTAACGCCATCCTGAGACAACAAGAACAAGAACGTTCCCTGCAAGCTCTGCAAACCGATTCCACTTCGGCCGTGTTCGGGCTGACACAAGGCGAAACACAGTATCTCACGCTCCATAACGAGCTACTTTCCGTGAAACTTTCGACGAAAGGAGCACACATCGTGGAAGCGACACTCACTGACTACAAGGACCAGCAAGGTGAGCCTCTCACCCTATTCTCGGAAGAGGAGACAACACTCAACCTGCTCTTCGATGGCAAGAACGAGAACCTCCGCACCAAGGACCTCTATTTCACCCCCACCAATGTGAGCGATACGAAACTCACCATGAGCCTGCAGACTAACATGAGCGGACGCATCGAGGTAAGCTACGAACTGCTGCCCCAGAGCTATCTGCTCAACATGAGTATCCGCGCCGTTGGCATGGAGAACTTCTTCCCGGCCAACACCAAGGCCATGAGTTTCGATTGGAAGCAACAAGCCCGCCAACACGAAAAAGGCTTCGACTTCGAGCAACGCTACACCTCCCTCACCTACATGGAAACGGGCGAAGGCACCGACTACCTCAGCGAAGGACGCGACAAGCAAGCACAGATGGAAAATCCGCTTGAATGGATCGCCTACAAAGGCCAATTCTTTTCCACCGTCCTCATCAGCGAGCAAACCCTCGATGCAGCCTATTTGCAAAGCAAGCTTCAGGAGAAAGGGTCGGGCTACCTGAAAAGCTACGAATCAGAATTCAGTACCCCCTTCGACCCCACAGGCCAACAACCCTCCCGCTTCCAGTGGTTCCTCGGACCCAATCATTTCGGCACTTTGAAAGACGCCAACAAACTGAGTTTCAGAGGCAGCGACACCGACCTGCAAGACCTCGTGTATCTGGGCTGGCCCATACTTAACTGGATAAACCGCTGGTTCACCATTCCACTCTTCGACTGGCTCAAGCACTGGGGACTGAGCATGGGCATCGTACTGCTCCTCATGACCCTCATCGTAAAGCTCCTTGTGTTCCCCGCCACCTACAAAAGCTACCTCGCAAGCGCCAAGATGCGCGTGCTGAAACCCTACGTCGATGAATTGGCCAAGAAATATCCCAACGCCGATGATGCCATGAAGAAGCAACAGGAAACCATGCAACTCTACGGACAATACGGTGTGAGCCCCATGGGAGGCTGCCTCCCCATGCTCATACAGATGCCCGTGTTCATGGCATTGTTCTTCTTCGTGCCCAACGCCATCGAACTGCGTCAGCAACCCTTCCTGTGGGCACCCGACCTCTCCGCCTACGACGACATCATCAGCTGGGGCACCAACATCTGGCTCATCGGCGACCACCTCAGCCTCTTCTGCCTCCTGTTCTGCGTCAGCAGCCTGCTCAACTCATGGTTCACCATGAAGCAGCAAGATACCGGCGCCAACCCGCAGATGAAAAGCATGCAATACATGACCATGCTCATGCCCGTCATGTTCATCTTCATCTTCAACAACTACTCCTCCGGCCTGAATTACTACTACTTCATTTCCGGATTCATTTCCATCCTTACCATGATCGTGCTCCGCAAGACCACCAACGAGGCCGCCCTGCTGGCCAAATTAGAGGCCAACAAGAAGAAGATTGCCGCACAACGTAGCACCCGAGGCACCGCACAAGGGGGCATGATGGCCAAACTGGCAGCCCTGCAACAGGAACAGGAACGAATCAGGGCTGAGAGAGAGAAGAGAAACAGACATTGAGAACAAGACAAAACCAAAGAAAATGAAAAGACTGATATTGGGTATGGCTGCATTACTTACGCTGTCGGGCTGCGGCGAAAAGCCCACTGAGGGGGCTCCATTCATCGGACGAACCGACCTGAAGATTGAGAATGGCAGGATGACACCCGAAGCCTTGTGGGCCATGGGCCGCATCGGCGACGTGAAGCCAAGCCCCGATGGCAAAGCAATCGCCTACACCGTGGCATACTACAGCGTGGAGCAAAACAAGAGCCACAGGGTCATCTACATCATGAATGCCGATGGAAGCAACCCCAAGCTACTCACCACCAACGCCCAAAGCGAAGGCGAAGTGTGCTGGATGGGCAACAGCCGTCTGGCTTTCGCAAGCAATGGACAGATATGGACCATGGATGCCGATGGCAAAAACCGCCAACAAGTATCCGATTATGACGGTGACATCGAAGGATTCAAACTGAGTCCAGACGAGCGCAAAATCATGTTCACAGCCCAGATAAAATATGGGCAGCGCACCACCGACCTCTATCCTGACCTACCCCAGACCTCCGGACGGGTCATCAACGAACTGATGTACAAGCACTGGGACGAATATGTGGAGACCATCCCGCACCTGTTTGTTGCCGATTTCGATGGCAAACACATGGGCAAAGCCACCGACATACTGGAAGGCGAGCCCTACGAGAGTCCCATGAAGCCATTTGGTGGCATGGAACAGGCATGCTGGAGTCCTGACTCGAAACACATTGCCTACACCTGCAGAAAGAAAGAATTCAAGGCATACGCCGAATCAACCGACTCGGACATTTATCTTTACGACACCGAAAACGGCGGGACCATCAACCTGTGCAAGCAACAAGGCGACCCTGACCAAAACCTGGGCTACGACCAGAACCCATCCTTCAGTCCTGACGGACAATACGTGGCTTGGAGCAGCATGGCACGCGACGGCTACGAAAGCGACCGCACACGCCTTTGCGTGATGGATCTCAGTTCCCGCAAAAAGGCCTACGTAACAGAAAGTTTTGACAGTGGTGTGGATGAGTTCTGCTGGAGCGCCGACAGCAAGGCCCTCTTCTTCGCAGGGGTCTGGCATGGCACCACCATGATTTACCAGACCAACCTTTCGGGTGAAGTGAAGAAAATCACCGACGGACAATACGACTACTGTAACATATCGCTCTTTGGCGACAAGCTGATAGCCAAGCGTCACAGCATGATGAGCGCTGACGAGATATATGCAGTGGGACTCGATGGCGAAGTCACCTTGCTCTCACACGAAAACGACCACATCTTCTCACAGCTGGCATTGGGCGAGGTGAAAGAACGTTGGATAAGAACCACCGATGGCAAGGACATGCTGGCATGGGTCATCCTGCCAAGCAACTTCGACCCGAGCAAGAAATACCCCACCCTATTGTTCTGCGAAGGCGGTCCTCAAAGCCCCGTCAGTCAATTTTGGAGCTATCGTTGGAACTTCCAGATCATGGCGGCCAACGATTATGTCATCATTGCGCCCAACCGCCGCGGACTGCCAGGCTTTGGCAGCGAATGGCTGGAGGAAATCAGCGGAGACTATTCAGGACAGTGTATGCGCGACTTGCTATCGGCCATCGACGACATCAAGAACGAGCCTTACGTGGATGCCGACCATTTGGGATGTGTGGGCGCTTCATTCGGTGGCTACTCTGTGTATTGGCTTGCTGGCAACCACAACAAACGTTTCAAGGCCTTCATCGCCCACGATGGCATCTACAACTTGGAGCAACAATATGTAGAAACCGAGGAAATGTGGTTTGTGAACTGGGACCTGGGTGGCGCACCTTGGGACAAAGGGAACGCCGTGGCACAACGCTCCTATGCGAACTCACCCCACCATTTCGTTGACAAATGGGACACTCCCATACTCTGCATACATGGCGAGAAGGACTACCGCATTCTTGCCTCACAAGCCATGAGTGCTTTCGACGCAGCCCGTCTGCGTGGTGTCGATGCCCAGCTGCTGCTCTTCCCCGACGAAAACCACTGGGTACTAAAGCCCCAAAACGGCATTCTGTGGCAACGTACTTTCTTCGCATGGCTTGACAAGTACCTGAAACATTGAGCGCCCTATTCCATTAGTAAGCAATTCCGACATAAACAAACGACGGATGCAGACCACGCAAGTGTTTTCTGCATCCGTTTTTTGTTTCAGCCATATACTGAGTTCGGGGTAAGCGAACGTTACCATTCCTATCACATTTGCTACAGAAGCCTCATTATCAAGAACTCAGTTATTAGCTTGTATCCCGAAGTAAGTGATGGTTAAATAAAATCATCACTTAGTTTATCATAAATATCTTCTGCTGCCTTTGTCGGTTCGCTGCATAGCCTCATGAGTACCTTTTCTCCAAGTGCGTTTGTACCTTCTGTTGTTACAGCCTTTTGTGTTGACATTGTCCTCACAATCTCCGTCCAGTAGTGTGTCACGCCCGACTGTTTGA
>DCGR01000085.1 GCA_002315285.1 Bacteroides sp. UBA1773
CTCAGATACCATCTTCCATAAGAACAAGGATTAAGACCAGGGTTCTGATTTTGGCAGAACTACACAGTAATGTGTCTCAGATACCATCTTCCATAAGAACAAGGATTAAGACTCGTTCCTGTACGCCTGCGAATACTTCCGAGCGTCTCAGATACCATCTTCCATAAGAATAAGGATTAAGACAGAACCGTAACGGTTCGTATCACTCTTCGTCTTAACGCTCAGATACCATCTTCCATAAGAACAAGGATTAAGACATTTTCGAAGCACCCATTACGTTTATGCCAGACTGAAAAGATATAGCTAGGAAAAATGGCGTGTCTTCAGACAAATGCTTAACTTTGCATTGCGCATGAAGGAGGAGAGAGGTGTAGCGACCATCAAGCGGGAGAGAAGAGATGTCAGTTGTTTCATGACATGATACCATCGTCTCAAACTTTGATACCATGGTCTCAAGCTTTGATACCATCGTCTCAAGCCTTGATACAATGAAGAGATAGGCGCAAGAACATGGAAAGGTGCAAGGGAGGGGAAGAGCAGTTCCCAGTAATTTTACATGCTAAGCCCAGTAATAATTCAATATGACAACCTTAGTGGGTAAAGAATAAACCCTTTGACATATGGATGACTGATTCCACCACTCTATTTTCCAGATGAGCCAGGAAATATCTCAGATACCATCTTCCACAAGAATAAGGATTAAGATAATTGCTGAACTTGCAAAATGTAATGAAATAATTATTATGGAGCCTTGTCGCCGCAACACAACAATGAACACCATCATGGACTTCATTGATGGTAAATTTGTTGAAGTTCAAGCTGATGAATATCATTTGCTTGAAATGATATTGTCGTCAAGCAACATGAATCGTGCCTATCACCGAGTCATGGCAAACGGTGGTAGCAGTGGTGTCGATTCCATGAATTGCAATGAATTATTCGACTATTTAAACATTCATCGGGATGAGCTTCGGATGTCCATTCTGAAGGGATGTTACAAACCGCATCCGGTGCGACGCATTGAAATTCCGAAAGGAAATGGGAAAATGCGTTGTTTGGGTATTCCGACTTTGGTTGATCGCTTGGTGCAACAAAGCATAGTACAAGTGCTTACGCCAATATTCGAGCCACAATTCTGCAACGGAAGTTACGGATTCCGGCCTGGACGTGGTGCGCACGATGCACTGAAAAGAGCGCTACAAATCCTAAACGATGGTTTTGAATACGCAATAGGCATTGACTTGGAACGTTTCTTTGACACCGTAAACCATCAATTCCTCATTCGACTTTTGTCGCACTCCATCAAGGATGTCAGGGTAACAAGCCTGATCAATGAGTTCCTATGTGCAGGAGTAATGGTGAATGGGGAGTTTGAACCTTCGGGGGAGGGTACGCCACAGGGTGGTCCGATAAGTCCATTGCTAAGCAACATTGTACTCAACGAGTTCGATAAGGAGCTAAACAAGCGTGGCCTCCCCTTTGTGAGATATGCTGACGACAGCCTTGTGTTTTGCAACAGCATGTACGAAGCCACAACGATGTGCAAAGAACTTACGGCATTCATTAGCGACCAACTACGTCTGAAGGTGAATTGCGAAAAGACCAAGGTGGGGTGTGCAAGCGAAATGGACTTCCTAGGCTATTCGTTCAGTAAATCGGGCTGTGGCTGGCAATTGGAAATCTCACGTAAAAGTTTAATCAGACTCAACGAAAAGCTTCATGCTTTGGCAGATAATCGGGACAACAAATTCCACGACAAGCAACAGGAGTCATACAAACAACTGGTGCGCGGATGGATCAACTACTTCACATTGTCGGCCCACAAGCCCGATATGGAAAACATTGGCGCATGGTTGCACGAAAACCTGAAAGAGAGGACCAACAACGAAGGCTAGTACCAAGCCAAAGTGTTCCAAACCACGCTTCGACGATGCGAAGGCCAAATGGCTTGTTTCTTTTTTTGGGGCCATTTTTTCTGGAAAACGTTTGGAACTGTCATGATTATTGTGTTATTTCGCGATATGAAAAACAGCCTCCTATTTCCATGCATCCTGATCATCACCAAACGTGGTTCGGAGATGTCAGAAATACGAGACAGAAAAGAACGGAACATTAAAACTTGAGTCATGAAACAATTATTGATCAGCATCGTAAGCGACCAAACGGCTCCAAACGTACAGTTTATAAAGGAATTCAGAACAACCGACACGCACTATCTTTTTATCACCACCGAGGGAATGGAAAAAAAGAGATGCAGGCTATGGATCGAGGAAGCACTAGGAATCGAAAATGCGCCTTTCATTCGTGTGGACGAATTCAATCCTGAAGCCATCAAGCAATCCATCCAGGCACGCGACTACGCTGCGTTTGATGAAATCATTGTCAATGCCACAGGCGGGACAAAGATGATGACCGTAGCCGTCATCGATGTGCTGCGACAGTTGCCCAATGCGAGAATCTACTACGTGACGGGGAAAGGACAATCGTACATCCAAATCCATCCCGGATATGTCGAGAACACATTTGCATCAAAGCTGACACTCAACGAATACTTGCGGGCCTATGGATTCACCATCAAGGAGCCAGGACCTTCGGACATATCGCCGGAATATACGAACTCTCTTTTCGAAAAATATCTTGATGGTGCGATGGAGGGGAAGGACGACGTCATGATGTACTTACTCGAGCAAAGAAGGAATATTCGTGATAAAAAATGCATTGACATAAGCGAGCGTGAGCAAGAGAAAGAATTTCTGACAAGTATCGGATTCCCTCTGCAACAGGATGGCAAGCTTACAAGGAACGAATTGTGTTACCTGACGGGTGAATGGCTTGAATGCTACGTGGCCAACAAGATAAAGGAGGAACTGGGGCTTGATGAAGGTGAAATAATGCAGGGCGTGAAACTCAGTAAGAATGTACCAGACAAGGCTGAGCAAAGCATCGTGGAGCTGCTTGGGAAAGTGAAACAGCCATTACGAACCGACAATGAGTTTGATGTGATATTTCTTTACGAAGGAAAAGTATATGTGGTGGAGTGCAAGACTTCCATTTTCACCACGTCGCATGAGAAACAGGACGAAAACTTTGTGGAAAAGACATTGAGCATTCTCAGCGATACAATCTACAAGGTGGAGGCACTACGCAACAATTTCGGGCTGTTTGCCAAGTCGAGCATCGTAACGCTGACCGACTTCAAATCGAATCCTAATAAGTCCGGCCATTTGGAAACCAACATCCGAAGAGCTTCCCTATCGAACATTCGCATCATAGCCCGCGAACAGCTTACCTCTGGGAGGAAAATGATAGATATGTTGCGTTAGTGAATCAAAAAGCATCAAACATTGACAACCTACCAAACAAAATGCCAGACTCCAAACAAGTAACGCTTACAAAGCACCAGCAATACGCATTCAACAAATTGATGCGATTTGCGCTCAACAAGAACCTGACGGTGTTTATCCTGAAAGGATATGCCGGAACAGGAAAGACCACGATGATGAAACAATTCATCGGAGAACTGAGGAAACGTGAAATCCGCTTCCAACTGCTTGCATCGACAGGACGGGCTGCCAAGATATTGAGCAACGCCACCTGCTGCGAGGCAAAAACGGTGCATAGCCAAATCTACACGTTCCAGGACTTGAACCAGGACTTGGAAAAAGTGGAACAACAGCAAAAGGAAAAAGGGGTTGACGAGAGTGGAAATTTGTTCATCAACTTCGAACTTACCCATGCCGATTGCGAAGAGGAAACAATCTATATCGTCGATGAGTCGTCGATGATTTCGGACCAACGCGACAACAACACCACTCAGGCGGTGTTTGGAAGCGGAAGGCTGCTTGCCGACCTGATGGCATACGACCCCATTGGGAAATTCATATTCGTAGGCGATGCCTGCCAGCTTCCTCCGGTGTCGCAACCCGAATCGCCAGCTTTGTCAGCACAATATTTTAAGGATGAATTTGACATCTATCCTGACCAAACAGAGCTGACAGAGATAATCAGACAAAGCGCTGGCAACGACATAGTGGTTTCCGCCCAGAAAATGCGCTACCTGTATCAAAACCCACAACCTTGGAAATGGGCGAAATTCCCTTTCAAAGGCTATCGCAACATACATGTGCTCGACAGCCACACGGAACTGCTCAGACGGTACATGGCCGACATCAGAGCGCATGGCTACAACTATGCCACGATTCTTTGCGACAGCAACCGGCAGTGCCAACAGCTCACGGAAATACTGCGTCCGGCATTCGGCATTGCCAGCATGGAGCTTTCACACAACGACTTGCTGCTGGTGACCCAGAACAACTACATTTCCGGACTCATGAATGGCGACCTGATGGTTGTCGAGGGAACTGGCCTGAAGGAGAGAAGAGCCGGACTGACTTTCCAGCACGTCAAGGTGAAGGAGTTGGTGACGGGAAAGACCTACAGCCAGTTGCTCATTACCGATATCGTGTATCAAAATCAGACCAACCTGTCGCAGGCACAGCAAAAAGAGTTGTTCCTGGATTACTATTACAGGATGAAAAGCAGGGACATCAAGCAGAAAAGCAAGGAGTTCAAGGATGGCATGATGACCGATCCTTACCTCAATGCCCTGCGTGCGGTGTATGGCTATGCCCTGACATGTCATAAGGCACAAGGTGGCGAATGGGAACACGTTTATCTGGACATACCACGTAATTTCGCTTCAAAGGGAAAGCCGTTCGTCTATCAGTGGATCTACACGGCGATGACCCGTGCTGAGAAAGAATTGTATGTGGTGGATGACTTCTGGGTGATGTGATTTCATGGCATTCGGCAAATATTCAGTCGATATTTCGTCCAGAAACAGCAATCGTATGAAAATATTTTGTAGCTTTGTGGCCAGTGAAAAATGACATAGCCGATTTTTCAGCACCAAACAACAAAAAAGTGGACACCAAGACACAACGAATACCCATATTGATCGCATGGTTTGACACTGAAATCCATCAGTTTGAGGTTCCCGCTTTCCGCGGAGCCGTCATCCATTCCATGGCTAATGCCAACGTGTTGTTTCACAACCATCAGGATGAGAAACTGCGATACGCCTATCCACTCATCCAATATAAGCGTATTCACAACAAGGCGGCAATCGTATGCCTGAATGGGGGAACGGAGGCCATAGGGGAGTTTTTCTCTCGCCACGACGTGAATGTCAAGATCGGACCTGACGACAAAATGCTCGAGATAAACCGGGTGGACGGAGAGTTTTTCCGAATAAACACTTGGGAGACGAAATT
This sequence comes from Bacteroides sp. UBA1773, assembly GCA_002315285.1. Lineage (GTDB taxonomy): Bacteria > Bacteroidota > Bacteroidia > Bacteroidales > Bacteroidaceae > DCGR01. The sequence goes on from DCGR01000085.1 coordinate 5,274, forward strand.
CACCTATCAACTACGTCGTTGGTTGCCACTCAACCAAAGCAATTATGGCGCGTACAAACAGCTGGACGGCATCGCGGAACGCTGTGCTCTGCTTGAAAGAATGCTGGTAGGAAACATCCTGTCGATGGCCTCGGGCTTGAACATCCACTTCGACAAGCAGGTGACCATGAAGCTACTAGACATCAAGGAGCTGAACCCCATCAAGCACAAGGGGGTGAAGATGCAACCCTTCGACGTGCGCTTTTCCACCAATGTCTCCATTCCCAATTACATTGGGCTTGGGAAAGGGGTAAGCATGGGCTTTGGCATGGTCACAACCGTAAGACAATCAACAACCACACAATTTCAACACAATGAATAGGAATTTCCATGTGCAAATTGCCCTGGTGGGAGGACAACCCACTCCCGTCTATCAGGGCATCATACACCTACACCCCAACCAGGTGATACTTGTGTGTTCGGAAAGCAGCGAGAAAATAGCAAATGACATACGTAAGCAGTTGCCTACGTATAGCGACAAGGACATTCTCATCTATAAGATTTCCGACAATGACGTACAAACGATGCTGCAACAGGCAGCAGAAATAGAGCAGGCACTACCCAAGGGCATCAGCATCAGTCTGAATGTTTCAGGAGGATTGAAACCGTGGACAGTCTTGTTCAACAACATCTTTCGACGCAAGCGTAGGTGCTGCCGCACTTTCTTCATTGGTCAGGACGGATCCTTTTTCGATTTCAAAAGCATGACTTGTGAGACGAAAGTGAAATTCGACATGGATGCACAATTCAAGATACTCGGTCATACAATCGACAAATGCACTCCATTGTCTGACTATACTGGTGAGGATTTCTTCGTGCTGGAAATCATCAAGAACTGGGGATTCAGCTATAATCTCCATAATCCGCTTTTCCAGCTCACCAAACAGTTTGCCGATGAATATTCCGCCTTGCATCATAACCAGTTATACAGGAAACCGCACTCATGTCTAAGCAAATTCGGCTCGTTGGAGTGGATTCCTTCCGAAAACACGTTCAAATGTTTTTTTGCCGGCAAGGAATACACTTTCTCATCGCCTCACGTTTGCCAAATAATGCTCAACACAGGATGGTTTGAACTATACGTGGCACGCATGATAGCCAAATCCTATCCTTCGAACCAAATCAGTCTGAATTGTATTTTCAAGAACAGGAAAAACACTCCCAAAAACGAGGTTGACATTATTGTGAATACTGGCAAAAAGCTGATTTTTGTGGAATGCAAGACACAGGTTTTCGAAAGCACAGATGTGGACAAATTCAACTCCGTTGTCAAGAACTATGGCGGACTGGGAAGCAAACATCTTTTTGTGACCTATTACAAGATGAAACCTGAAAGCCAAGAGAAATGTGATGACCACAACATTACCACATTTTATTTTGACAATCAGTCGTATAAGTCCAACCAGGAGAAAATAGATGCGCTGCAGAAAGTGTTGTCTGATCTCGATAACAGTTCGAACTTCAAATAACAATCATCATCGTCAAGCCATGTATCAGATTTTTGAACAAATTTTGGAGCTACTTGCTTCTGGCAAGGAATATTTCGACCTTATTTTATTTGCTTTGGGATTTTGCACAGGATTCGGAGTCAGGAACTTCTTTAAGATGACCGTTTGTTTGAGTATTGGTCAGTTCCGGATACAACGAAAATACTTCGATGTGCAAAACGTCACCAATATTGTCAGTGCCAACTTTTACAATGGGGGACAGATACCAGACAGCGTTCGTAAGGAAATCATAATGTTGACAAGTCCGAAGGTGACAAAGCTCAAATAAAGATTTTTAAAAAGAATCTGACCAATCCTCGGACTCTTTTGAGAGTCTCCGATGATTTTTCAGAATTCTCAAAGAAACTCCAACTTTTTCAAAGAATCTCAAAGTAAGAGAATCAGTCAACCTCACAAGACGGGATTGGCCGATGGCTTACTTTCGTTCGTTGTGCATAGAAAATTCCCTTATATGCCAAATCGTTGGAATGGCATATAAGGGATTATTGATGGGGTGGGATGCTATTGATAGGAGGGGGATGGCCTTATTGTGCTTCCGATGGTTGTGGATCGACAAACTCGGTCTCTCCGTTGGTGATGAGGATGTTGTACCAGAATATAAGTTTGCGGATATCGCTGAAATGTACGCGGTCGCGATCGTAGTTGGGCAATACGGCAGCCATGAATTCGGCGAGCTCTTCGTTGTTGGCTGTCTTCGGGTTGATGGTGGTGGCATTGCCATTTTCCTTTTGCTTGATGTTTTCCAAAACTTCGGCCAGGGGTTTTTCCTCGTCATCGGTGTACATGGCAATATCGCCTAATGAGATGAGTTTCTCACGATTATGTACTGGCAGACGTTTGCGGGTGCTATCGATGGTCTCAAGGATGAGCATGTTTTTGCCTTGCGACACTAATTTGTATAAGCCTGGACGACCTGATATGGAAATAATTTTCTTAATCATGATTGTTTTGTTTTTGTTAATGTAAAATTGTTAGTTCGAATGTTTTTGTTTGATAAGGTGAATGATTTGTTGTAGTGGCACGGTGATGTCTCGCCCGTCGTTGTTGATGACAAAGTCGGCCAGAAGAAGTTTGGCGTTGTCGCTCATTTGTGCATGGATACGTGCCTGGATGGCTTCACGTGAGGCGTTGTCGCGCTTCATTGCCCGTTCGATACGTAGTGTTTCGGGTGCGTTGACCATTAGTGCATAATCCACTTCATTGCGGAAACCGGCTTCGAACAGGATGGCGCTTTCAATGGCTACGATGGGGCAGTGGTGCTGTGTGGCCCACGAACGAAAATCGGTGCGGACAACAGGGTGGATGATGTCGTTGACCTGTCGCATGACTTCGGGTGAACCGAACACGTGGCTTGCAAGTAATTCCCGGCAAACGTTGCCATCGTTCGTGTAAATCTGGCAGCCAAAGAGTTGGATAAGCTGCTGCCGGATGATGGATGACGTGTTGGTGAGCCGTTTGGCTTGGCTATCAGCATCGTAAACGGGAATGCCATCACGTCGCAACATCTGCGCCACATAGCTTTTTCCGCTTCCTATGCCTCCGGTAATGCCTAATCGTGTCATCGTTTTTCGATAAGAAACTCTACAGATGTGGGCATGAGTTCGACATGCCGTACGATGGAGGGCGATTTACCGAGGCGAAGCTCAGCCTGCGTGGCATCGTTGGGAAGCGTGGAGTAATCGACGACTACATCGAAATCGGTGACTTTCACGTCGTGGATTTTTTTCAAATCGACGAGAAACGATACTCTTGTTTTTGATGGAAACGTTTTCAGTTGTGTCTTGGCTGGCATGTTGATGCCGTGGATAGGCACATCGAGTGACATGTCGCTCATTACCACATCCTCTTCGTTGACTATGGACTTTTGCTCGGCTGCATTGTCATCCTTGTCGGATACTTTCTGCATATACCAAAAGCCAAAGGCTACAATCACAAAGAAAAGGAATATGGAGAGTTCTTTGAAATCCTTGTTGGTGACAATGTTTCGATAAAAACGTTTCAAGGCGCTTTGTTACTTGGCTTGTTGTGAAGAGGCTGGGTCCTGGAAGATGGAGTTGCGGTCGATGCGGATGTTTACATTGGGCGCAATCTCGATGGTGATGATGTTGTTGTCTATTTTCTTGATTTTTCCGTAGATACCGCCGGCGGAAACCACTTCTTGTCCGACTTCAAGGTTTTTGCGGAAATTGTTGATTTGTTTTTGCTTTTTGTTTTGTGGGCGAATCATGAAAAACCACATGATGGCAAAAATCGCCACCATCATAATCAGAAATGACATGCCACCACCTTGTGGTTGCGCTTGTAAGAAAAACATAGAGTTCATATTCATAATTTATTTAGGTTATTGGCTTATTGATTTTTCAGAAGCTGGTTTTCGGCTTTCAGATACTTTACGGCAGCATCGAGAGTGCCATTGATGAAACTTGAGCTTTTGGGAGTGCTATAGAATTTTGCGATTTCGAGATACTCATTGAGTGACACGCTGATGGGGATGGAGGGGAAAGTGAGTATTTCGGCCAGGGCCATTTGCATGATGAGTGTGTCCATCAATGCGATGCGGCTGGGATCCCAGTTGCGTGTGTGGGTGGCTATGATTGTTCGATATTGGTCGGAATTGGTGATTGTCTGCCTCAGGAGCTCTCGTGCGAATTCCGGGTCCTCATCGTCCTTGAAGTCGGGTAGGAGTGGCTGGTCGATTCCTGCCTCTGCTTTGAACCGTTTGATGGTTTTAAGGACAAAGGTGTCAACAATTACTTTGTCGTCGTTCCAATATAGGCTGGTTTCTTCCAGAATGTCGTTGAGGTTGTCGTTGTTCTCGATGAAGTTCTTATAGATTTTGCGCCACACTTCACGGTCGGCTTCGTAGTCGGGGTCCGGTTCAGCTTGCATGTATGCGGTATAGATGTCGCTTCGTAGGATTTGTCCGGTAAGTGTTTTGACAAATTCTTCATGGTTGGCCCATGACTTTTTTTTCGATTCGAGATAAGAGTTCAACTGTAAGTTGCGTTCGAGCTGATTGACGAACTTGTTTTCGACAAAGCGGAGGTTAGGATGCAGGTCTTCATAGGAAGGAAGGATTTTGCTTTTCGCGTTATGTAGTTTTTGCTCGGCGCACCGTTTGATTTCCACCATCAACTGTAATAACAAATTGTAAAGTTCGTAGGATTTTGCCAAACTGTAGAACAATTCTTTTTCGACAGCATCAAGTGTACTTCCACCTTTTTGATAATAAGCATACACTATCTGAAGGGTTTTGAAACGGATAAGATCTCTGTTTATCATTTTAACGTTATTGTTAGGATTTGCAAAGATAAGCGTTTTCGTGTGATTGGAAAACTTAAAATCGATTTTTCTTTGATTATTGAAAAAAAATGCTGAATTTTGGGGCGGTTTTACAAAACATTCAAAAAAAAATGGAAGACAACAAGAAGAAATGTGCTGCTGATGGCGACAAAGACATTGTTTTTTCACGTGCAGTGAAGGCGGGAAAACGTATCTATTATCTTGATGTGAAAAAGAACAGGAAAGGTGAACTTTACCTTTCGGTGACGGAAAGCAAGAAAATTGTGACGGGAGATGGCTTTGATGCGCAAGTGAATTATGAAAAACACAAGATTTTTTTGTATCGAGAGGATTTCGACAAATTTTTGGATGGCATAGAGCAAGCAATAGGTTACATTCGGGATAACAGTGAGCCGATGGATTATCCGAAGAAGGCGGATAATGAGCCTTCAGAGGGGGAAGAAAAGTTTTCACTGGACATAGATTTCTGATGTGGTGACAAAAAAATTTGTTTATAAGAAAGAAAAGCCGTAACTTTGCGCCGCTTTTTAAGCGCATCCGTGTGATGGCGAATTAAGCAAGCGATAAATAACTTAATTTAGAGTAACACAATTCAAAAAAAACAAATGAAATCTTTTCAATTAGAAGGTGTCGTTCGTGAGGATTTTGGCAAGAAGGCCGCTCGCGAACTTCGTAAGGAAAACATGGTGCCTTGCAACTTGTATGGCGTGGCAAAAGATGCAGAAGGAAAACCTTTGGCTCAGGCTTTCTCCGTAAAGGTTGACGATTTGCGCAAGCTCATCTACACTCCTCACATTTATGTGGTTGATTTGAACATCGGTGGCAAAGTGGTCAATGCCATCTTGAAGGAAATCCAGTTCCATCCGGTAAAGGACAATATCCTTCATATCGACTTCTTGCAGATTGAGGAAGAGAAGCCTATCGTTATGGATGTTCCTGTTCAGCTTCAGGGCTTGGCTGCCGGTGTGAAGGCCGGTGGTAAGTTGAGCCAGTTGGCCCGTAAGCTCAAAGTGAAAGCCCTTTACAATGTCATTCCAGAGAAGCTGATCGTGGACGTTACCGAACTTACGGCAGGTAAGTCGATTAAGGTGCGCGACTTGGACTTCGAAGGTCTGGAACTTGTCAGTCCGAAGGAAGCTTTGGTTTGTGCAGTGAAGATGACACGTGCTTCACGCTCGGCAGATGAAGAGGCTGGGAAATAATGAAATACCTCATAGTTGGGTTGGGTAACATTGGCGATGAATACGCCGGAACCCGTCACAATATCGGATTTACAGTGTTGGACGCCTTGGCCAAGGCGTCCAATGTTGTTTTTGATGTGAATCGACGTTATGGCGCTGTGGCAGAAATGTCGCTTCGCGGACATAAACTGGTGTTGCTGAAGCCAAGCACCTACATGAACCTCAGTGGCAACGCCGTGCGATATTGGATGCAGCAGGAAAAAATTCCCATTGAACAGGTGTTGATTGTAGTAGATGACCTTAGTCTGCCGTTTGGGACTATCCGCATGAAACCTCAGGGTAGCGATGGGGGGCACAACGGTCTGAAACATATTGCTGCTTTGATAGGCACCCAACAGTATGCCAGGTTGCGCTTTGGGATAGGTGCTGAGTTCGGACGAGGGCAACAGGTGGACTATGTGCTGGGAAGGATAGAAGGTGAGGAGTTGGAGCAGCTTCCTGAGTGTGTGGAGCTGGCTTGTGGCGCCATCAGGGCTTTTTGCCTGAGTGGTATTCAAGTGGCGATGAATCAGTTTAATACAAAAAAAACATCTGCCAAGTAGAGTTACTGCTTGAAGAGAAGTGTTATCTGGAATCTTTTTCATATCTTTGCGCAAACAAATTTTGAATTATGTCGGAAATAGTCATTCAAAAAGTACACAGTGCAGGCGATTTGAAGAAATTCGTGGAGTTCAACTACTCGCTCTATCGGAATTGTCCGAATGCCATACCTGATTTGTATTCGAGTGTGGTTGATACGTTTGACCCATCAAAGAATGCAGGCTATGAATTCAGCGAAGTGCAGCCATTCGTGGCTTTGCGCGGAGGAAAGGTGGTAGGGCGTATCGTAGCCATCATCAACCGAAAGGCGAATGAAAAATGGAATTCACAAACGGTGCGATTCGGATGGCTTGACTTCATTGACGACGAAGAGGTGAGCAAGGCATTGCTTGAGGCTGTGGAACAATGGGGACGGGAACGTGGCATGAAAGATGTAAAAGGCCCATTGGGAATTACCGACCTTGACAAGGAGGGAATGCTTGTGGAGGGATTTGACGAGATGGGCACCATGAACGGCATCTACAATTATGCCTACTATCCCCAGCATCTTGAGAGATTAGGATATGTGAAGGATGTGGATTGGCTTGAGATGCATGTGCGTGTCCCGAATCCGCCTTCGGAGCGCCATGCCCGACTGAGCAAAATGGTACAGGAACGCTATAATGTGAGTGTGCTGGAACTGAAAAGCGCAAAGGAACTTGTGACGAAGGGCTATGGAAAGCAGATATTGGAATTGGTGAACAAGTCGTATAAGGACTTGTATGGATTCTCCGAGCTTACAAACCGACAAATCGACGAGTACGTGAAGTCGTATATTTCCATGTTGGACCATCGCCTGGTTTGCCTGATAATTGATAACGAGACCAGGAAGCTGGTTGGGTCGGGGGTGAGCATGCCCTCGTTGGGACGTGCTCTGCAGAAGGCTCATGGACGGCTGTTCCCCTTCGGCTGGTTCCATTTGTTGAAGGCTTTGAGGTGGAAACACTCTGACACGGTAGAGCTCATGCTGATAGGGGTTGACCCCGAATATCAGAACAAGGGAATCAATGCCATCATATTCCAAACATTGATAGAACGCTACAATCAGTTGGGATTTGTGTGGGCGAATACCGACTATATGCTTGAGACCAACACGAAGGTGCTGGCTGAATGGAAGTCGATGGAACATAAATTATCCAAACGCAGACGATGCTACACGAAGGCGCTATGAACACGAGACGGATCGGCTGGTTGTTGCTGATGTTGTGGGTTCCCCTTGCGCTGATGGGTCAACGCAGGATAGAATATGAGGAATACATCAAGCGATACAGGAGTGTGGCTATTCGTGAGATGAAGAAATATGGCATCCCGGCAAGCATTACCTTGGCGCAGGGATTGCTGGAAAGTAATGCAGGGGAGAGTTCGTTGTCACGACGGTCGAACAATCATTTCGGAATCAAGTGTCATGGATGGAAAGGCCGTTCGGTCCGTTATACCGACGACGCTCCCAATGAATGTTTTCGTGCTTACGACAAACCCGAAGATTCGTATCGCGACCACTCCGTATTCCTTTCCACTCATGACAGGTATGCCTCGCTGTTCAAATTGCGAATGAACGACTACAAAGGATGGGCATACGGACTGAAACGGGCAGGATATGCCACTTCGCCCACGTATGCACAGACGCTTATTTTCATCATTGAGCTTTATCGGCTTTATGAATACGACAACAAGAAGTTGGATAGGGTGATAGATCGTCAGGAACACGTGCAGGAATCTTTTGCCATCACTCACGAACCCCATCTGATGAATGACTTGGTGTATGTGGTTGTGAATGCTGGTGACAGTTGGAAATCGTTGTCGGAAGAGTTTGGCATCAGTGTGAGGAAATTACAGAAATATAACGATCGCGATAAAAAGTCGTCGCTTTACGTGGGAGATATCATATACTTGCACAAGAAGCGTAGCAAGGCCCAGAAGGGAAATTATGTGCATGTGATGCGCGTAGGCCAGTCGTTGTACGACATAAGTCAGATGTATGGAATCAGACTGAAAAAACTGGTCAAAATGAATAAGAAACTGGTGGAGGATGATATGCTATCAGCTGGCACCATTCTCAGACTTCGGTAGAAAATTACCGCAAAATTTGTTCCCTCCGCCAAAAATTGTTACTTTTGCAAAACGAATCAAACTAACACTTATCAAAATAAGATTATGTCAAAAAGTGCATTGCAAGTGGCACGTGCTGCCTATCAGCCCAAGTTGCCAAAAGCCCTCAAGGGTGCTGTGAAAATTCAAGAAGGTAATCCTACCCAATCGGTTGCCGACCAGGATGCAATCAAGGGATTGTTCCCGAATACTTATGGTATGCCTCTGATTAAGTTTGTGGAAGGCGATGAGCAAGCTTATGAGCCTATGAACGTGGGTGTGATCCTTAGTGGTGGTCAGGCTCCTGGTGGTCATAATGTCATTTCCGGGTTGTTTGATGGCATCAAACGCTTGAACAAGGATAGCCGTTTGTTTGGTTTTCTGATGGGACCTGGTGGGTTGGTGGATCATAAGTATATGGAGCTTACTGCCGACATTATCGATGAATATCGTAACACAGGTGGTTTTGACATCATTGGCTCAGGACGTACGAAACTCGAAACGGTAGAACAGTTCGAAAAAGGCTTGCAGATCCTGCGTGAACTCAACATCAAGGCTTTGGTCATCATAGGTGGTGATGATTCCAACACCAATGCCTGTGTGCTGGCTGAATATTACAAGGCCAAGGATTATGGCATCCAGGTTATTGGTTGTCCGAAAACCATTGATGGTGACTTGAAAAACGACATGATTGAAACATCATTTGGTTTTGACACGGCTTGCAAGACCTATGCAGAGGTGATCGGGAATATTGAACGCGACTGTAACTCGGCCCGAAAGTATTGGCATTTCATCAAGTTGATGGGCCGGTCGGCATCACATGTCACATTGGAGTGCGCTTTGCAAACCCAACCCAACGTGACATTGATAGGTGAAGAGGTAGAAGCCCAAAACCAGACTCTCGACGATGTGGTGACTTATATTGCCACTATCGTGGCAGCACGCGCAGCCAAAGGCATGAACTTTGGTACGGTTCTTGTGCCGGAGGGCTTGATTGAATTTATCCCGGCAGTGAAGAAATTGATAGCCGAGCTCAATGATTTCCTGGCGAAGAACGCAGCTGCTTTTGCCGCTGTGCCAGCCGCTCAGCAACGTCAGTATGTCATCGATAACATATCAGCTGCCAATGCAGCCATTTATGCTTCTCTGCCAGAAGGTGTGGCTCGTCAGCTCTCACTCGATCGTGATCCTCACGGAAACGTACAGGTGTCGCTTATTGAAACCGAAAAGTTGCTTTCGGAAATGGTGGGCAAGAAATTGTCGGCATGGAAGGCTGAAGGCAAATATGTTGGGAAATTCGCTGCCCAGCACCATTTCTTCGGATATGAAGGCCGTTGCGCCGCTCCTTCGAACTTTGATGCTGACTATTGTTATTCATTGGGCTATACGGCAAGTGTGCTGATTGCTGCTGGAAAGACTGGCTACATGTCGTCGGTACGCAACACCACTGCTCCTGCTGCCGAATGGATTTCGGGTGGTGTGCCTATTACGATGATGATGAATATGGAGCGTCGTAACGGCGAGATGAAACCTGTCATCCAGAAAGCATTAGTGAAGTTGGATGGCAAGCCGTTCCTGACATTGAAGCAGAACCGTGAGACATGGGCCAACGACACTTGTTTCGTGTATCCTGGCCCGATACAGTATTTTGGCCCGAGCGAGGTGTGTGACACAACAACCAAGACGCTGCAACTCGAAAAGTAATCGTTGCCAATATAAGCAAGGTGTCTGGCCTATACGAATCGGGTACAGGCGCCTTGCTTGCATTACACCTACCGGAAAAACCATTTTTCATCCATTGCTGATGACAACCCAGACAAAACCACATAAGACAGGAAAGAAAAAGACTGCAGTTAAGTCGAGGCGGAAACGGACCCGCTCGCGAAAGCAGGTCTTACATGAGCTTCCTCGTTGGCAACTTGTGATGTTGCGGATAGTGGTGGTGTTTTTGCTTGTCAGTGGCATTTATTATTTTGGGATACATTCCAATGCTTATCGTTGGCGTTCGTGTGCGGGTGTAAAGGCATTTGGCGTGTGTATTCCTCCCAATTACAGTGTACATGGTTTCGATGTGTCGCATTTCCAAGGTGACATCCGGTGGGATGAATTGGTTGCTCAGCCATCGGCCGAGGTGGCGATGCGTTTTGTGCTGATGAAAGCCACCGAAGGTGGGGATTATGTGGACGAAGCGTTTGGCACGTATTTCAGCGAGGCAAAGAAACATGGACTAATTCGCGGAGCATACCATTATTTTAGCGCTACTACTGATCCTGTGATTCAGGCTGAGAATTTCATCCGTACGGTGCAGCTCAAGAAAGGAGACTTACCACCGATTGTCGATGTGGAACAGGAGGGACAGAGTGTACAGCAATTACAAAACGATCTTAGGCTGTGGCTGCGATTGGTGGAGCAGCACTATGGAGTGACTCCTATCATCTATTCATCGCATAAGTTCCGCAGGAAATATCTTAAACACAATAGTCTGGAACGTTATCCTTTTTGGATCGCCCGGTTTTATGTGAGCGCACTTGACAACAATAGTTGGACTTTTTGGCAACACACCGACTCTGGCACTTTGCCTGGCATCGGCAGCCAGGTGGATCTGGATGTGTTCAATGGAACAATCGAACAGTTGCAGGCGATGACCATCAAATAGGGAAACCCCTACGAGAGAATAGGAGAAAAACCTTTATGGTAGTAAAAACTCCCATTATCTTTGCATCGTGAAACAAAAAGAAGAGCCTTATGAAAAAGTTAGTTTATCTGTTGGTAGTATCTATACTCATGCCACTTGCTATGATGGCACAGAGTTCGGATGATGACATGTATTATGTGCCGTCGAAAAAAAAGGCCAAGACCACATCGGGCACTAAGGCTGGGGTCGTATTGGAAAAGGACTATACTCCTACCAAATCCAACCTGAATCTGGCTCCCTCATCGACGGTAGCCTCGACCCATGTGGTGGTAAGGGACAATAAGGGAAACGTCCGTGATGTCGATGAATACAACCGTCGTTACACCTCGCGTGACAATACTTTCTCAGTCAATGATGATACCATATACATAGAAGAAAAACCAGAGAACGAAAAAGGTGAATGGGTCAACGGTTTTCAGGGTAGCAATGATGACTATGAATATGCCATGCGAATAGTCCGTTTTCGCAGTCCTCGCTATGGGGTGCCGATAAGCAGTCCGCTTTATTGGGATTTGGTGTATTCCATACCATCATGGGAGTATAATGTGTTTAATGACGGACTATACGCCTATGTCATACCTACTCGGAGTAATTTCTTCTATTGGGATTGGTATCACGATGTGACATTTGGCTTCAGTTGGGGTTGGTATTCTCCTTGGCATTACAATTATTGGGGTTGGCATTCGCCGTGGTATTATGACTCATGGGCATGGGGTCATCCTTGGCATCCAGGTTATGGCCCTTATCATCCTTGGCATCCAGGTTATGGTCCTTATCATCCCTGGCATCCAGGTTATGGTCCTTATCATCCCTGGGGGCCTTATTATCATGCCAATCCGAGTATGCACGGATGGTATGGGTCGTCGGTATTCAATCCTGGGAAACATGGAGGCAGATATGTCAATTCCTATACGGGGCATCGCAATACATCGAGTTCGAGAGGTGGTTCCGTGGGCGGTCAACGTACGGTTTCGCGCAATGGTAGTGCCCGCTCGGTAAGTCGTAATCAGGGCAGTGGCCGTGCAGGACGTGTGGTGGCAGGCGCTTCCAACAGTCGCACATCTTTGCGTTCGGTAAATTCTGGCGGTATGCGTTCTGCCAATGGCACCCGCACATTGCGTTCAGCCGATGGATCTGGTCGTGGGGTGACTACTTCAGGAAGTAATTCTACTATGCGCTCGGCAGCAGGCAACCGTTCCAGCGTGCGCTCAGCACAATCGGGTCGGTCGTCCAACACTTATACCCGACCAAGCACAGGACAGAGTTCCAATTACGATCGCCCAAGTAGTACCCGTAGCTATTTGCGCAACTCCGAGCGTGGCACTTCCTATCAGCGCAGTGGCGGCGCCGCTGAGCGAAATGGGTATGCGCCTTCTGGCTCATATCGCAGCTCCAGTCGTTCCTCGTCCGAGAGTTACTCATCATCCTCTCGTAGTGCATCTTCGGGCAGTTCGTATGGCGGTGGAAGCAGTATGCGCTCGGCTGGCGGCGGTGGAGGTGGTATGCGCTCGGCCAGCGGTGGTGGAGGTGGTATGCGCTCGGGAGGCGGTGGCTCAGGTGGCTCCTCCTCGGGTGGGGGCCGACACAGATAATCCAGATGTCCACGCAATAATAAGTGATGATTAAAAAACAACTTGGTATAAAATGTTTGATAACCTGGTACGCCAAGGCAAAATCGTACCAACTTATTATTTAGCCATCACTAAACTTCATTTTTAGCAATCATTCTATAAAAATCATAAGATATGAAACGATTAACGATACTTCTTTGCGGAGCAATCATGACCTCAGCCATCTATGCACAAAATGCCTACGATGTGTCGAATGCGTTGGGTAGCGAATTGAATGGCACAGCACGATATGTTGGTATGGGTGGCGCTATGGGAGCGCTGGGTGGCGACATTTCAGCCATAGGCAACAATCCTGCAGCTCTTGGCCTGTTTCGTGGCAGTGATGTCTCGCTAAGTGCCAGCATTAATGTCACAACCAATGACAGCAAGTTTTTTGGCACTTCCATGAATGAAAGTCTTACGACGGTGTCGCTGGATCAGTTGGGCTTCGTCTATGCACAAAAGATAGGTAATGAAACCTCATTGCGTTATTTGAACTGGGGATTCAACTATCGGAAGGAAAAGAATTTCAATCGTAAATTCTCCATGGGGGGATTGCTTGATGATTTGTCGCAAACGAAACAGTTGGCACAGGATCTGGTAGATTGGGGACTGGAGGCCGATGAGATAGCAGAAATCAATGCAGCCGATAATCCTTTCACCAAATATTGGGATCGATATCCCATCATGGGCATCATGGGCTTGCGTACGGGATTGGTCGATGACAACGGAGGTGTGGTGCAAGGATGGAAAGGTTACAACAACAACTACTATGGTCGAGAGAGCGGTAGCCTGGAACACTATGACCTGAGTGTGGGTGCCAACATACAGGATAGATTCTATCTTGGTGCAACGTTGAGCATGGCCAGCCTGCGTTACAAGCGTGAGACTTCCTATACGGAGAATTTGTCTAACGATTTTGGCAAAGACAATGGCGGCTACACCACGCAGACATATTATCAATTGAAGGGTTCTGGCATCAATCTCGCGTTGGGAGCCGTTGTCCGTCCTGTAGAGGATTCGTCATTCCGGTTTGGCTTGTCGGTCAAGACCCCTACGTGGTTCAACTTGCGCGAAACGTTCAATGCGGCGACTTACACCGACATCAACTTCTATGGCGTGCAATATGACCAAACACTGAGCGATTATCTGAACAGTGACTATCGGAACTACGATTACCGTTTCAATACACCTTGGATTGTCAACGCAAGTCTGGGTACGACCATTGCGCAGATGTTTGCTGTGGGTGCGGAATACGAATACCAAGATTTCACATCGTCAAAGATGAAAGACATGGATGGCTACGAATTGGGCGACCAAGCAAGCCTGGGCTGGTGTCTGAAAAAATCGCATACGTTGCGTGTGGGTGGTGAGGCACGTATTGATGCCTTCAGCCTGCGTGCGGGTTATAACTACACTTCTCCGACCTTTCAAGACGATGCTTATAGTGCACTCAGCCTTTATGGAGTCCGTACGGAGTTCACTAACTATAAGGAACGTCACACTGCGACTTTTGGCTTGGGATTCCGCTGGGAAGGGTTCTATGCCGACATGGCACTGAAGTATGACATGCAGAAGGCTGAGTTCCATCCTTTCCTTTCCTACGATGATCAAGGTACAGAGATTTATCTTAACGACACCAAGACCACCGTTGATTACAATCGAGCACAATTGCTGTTTACGGTGGGCATGAAGTTCTGACGAAAGTATTTGATGTCCAACAAATCTTCATTTTCACAAAATATCCATTGTTTCATTGCAGCAAATAGGCTTATGTTGAATAAATTCACTTTTTGTGTGGCGTTTGTTTTGGTATTGAGCTTTGCAGTTCATGCCAAAACGCCGTTGCGTGTGGCCTTGGTCGATGTTTGCCAACCTCATGCAACCATTGCTACGCGCGATTATGTCGATGCCTTCCTTAAAGGGGGATATGCTCCGTTCGTCATTCCACGTATGCCAGTGGGACCGGCTTTGAGAACCCTTGTGGCACAAGCCGATGTGGTGGTGTTTATGGGAGGTGAGGATGTGAATCCTTCATATTACAAAGCTGTTCCTTCCCCTCAGTTGGGCGAGGTCAATGACACTCGTGATGGTTTTGAGTTCAGTGTGGCTGATGAAGCGATGGCGCAGAAGAAGCCTATGATGGGCATATGTCGCGGTGAACAATTCATCAACGTTTATTTCGGAGGAACGCTTTATCAAGATATTCCTACCGAGTGCCCTTCTGATGTTAGTCATCGGGGAGTGACTCACACTACGCTCATCGAGCCTTCCTCAAGATTGGCAAAGATTATGAATGTCACATCTGTCGTAACCAACAGCTTTCATCACCAAGCGGTAAAGCAGTTGGCTCCAGGTTTCAGGGTGGCAGCAAGAGCCACCGATGGCACCGTAGAGTGTATTGAATGCGATAGTCTGCCTGTGGCTGGCGTACAGTTTCATCCAGAGGCGATGTTAGCCAATGGCGACGAACAATGGTTGAAATTGTTTGCTAATATCAAGCTTTTCCTCAAAAACAGAAAACGCAGGTAGGCGAATCCGGAAACCGACACGATAATGATCACAGAAGAACAAGCAAAGAAAAACATAACCGAGTTGCTCGAATTCATAGGTGATGACCCTCAACGGGTAGGCCTACAGGATACTCCCGAACGTATGATTCGGATGTTCCGGGAAATGTTTCGTGGCTATAATCCTGACGAAAAGCCTGTCATCACCACCTTTCCCAATGGTCAGGATGGCATAATCTACGATAACATGGTGGTCGATAGTGGTACGTTCTATTCGGTTTGCGAGCACCATTGCCGTTCGTTTTTTGGCGAATACTGGTTTGCCTATCTGCCTAATCCCAAAGGCCGGATTTTGGGATTGTCGAAGATTGGTAGGGTTGTCGATTACTGTTCGGCCCGTTTGCAGGTGCAGGAGCGTTTGGTGCAGAATGTGGTGGAAATGCTTACCGAGGCTCTTGGTACGGAGAACCCGCCCTTTGGCATGGCGTTGATGATGAAGGGACGTCACCTTTGCAAGGAAAGTCGTGGAGCTCGCAAGACAGGCACCATGACTTCTACTTGCCTCACAGGAGCTTTCCGACGAAGTCCGGAAGTGCGTCAGGAATTTTTGAGCTATGTTGAGGTGAAATGAGTGTGTGTTGACGTTGATATTAAGTATGTTACCCAAATAATGTAAAATATGTGGTTGCAAAAGTTGTGTTTTGTGTTGGCGCTCCATAAACAGGAATATTGATATATTGATATTGAGACCATGAACAGAGGAAAACTGAAATTCTCATTGACTGGACAGATAGGGCTGTCGTTGTTGTTGGCTATCGTTATGGGATGTTTGTTGCAAAACAATGCCAGTTTGGCAACAACGTATATCCAACCTTTCGGAAACATATTCTTGAATCTTTTGAAGTTTATTGTTGTCCCTCTTGTCACCTGTTCCATTCTGGCTGGGATGATGGACATGGAAAATATCTCCAAATTGGGCAAGTTGAGTGTCCGTACCCTTGTTTATTTCACAGTCACCACTCTTGTGGCAGTAGCCATCGGCTTGTTGTTCGGAACCCTTATGAAAGGGCTTTTCCCCATTATAGAACTGCCTCCTGCCGCAGGTTTTGATGGGAAAGAGTTTACTTTCATGGATCAGATTGTCAACATCTTCCCCAGAAATCTGGTGGAGCCGTTCTTGACCAACGAGATGATTCAAGTGATTGTTGTTGCCCTGTTGTTTGGTGTGGCTATCGTTCATGTCGGCGAAAAGGGCCGTCAGGTACGCGAGTTGATCATCAGCGTAAATGAAGTGGTTACCAAGGTACTTTCCTACATAATGCAGGTGGCTCCATTGGGTGTATTTTGTATGTTGACACCTGTAGTCGCCGATAACGGCATGCAAGTGCTTGGCGTTTTTGCCATTTTGTTGGGAGTCGATTATGCAGCCTTTGCTTTCCATGCAGCCTTTGTGTATGTCCCGGCTATATATTTCCTCGGACGGTGCAATCCGCTACAGTTCTTCCGTAAAATGTCTCCTGCCATGTTGTTCGCATTCTCGAGCGACTCCAGTGTTGCTACGTTGCCTTATACCATGAAGTCGGCCGAACAGTTGGGAGTACGTAAGGATGTAGGTAGTTTCGTGTTGTCGTTGGGTGCTACCATCAACATGGATGGAGTGGCCATTTATCTGGGTGTCACTTCAGTGTTTATAGCGGCCTGTTGTGGCATTGACCTTACCATACAGCAATACTTGGCCATTGCCTTTTCGTCCACCATTGCCTCCGTGGGTACACCTGGCGTTCCTGGTGGAGCATTGGCTCTCATGGCCATGGTGTTTCATTCGGCAGGATTGCCGATTGAAGGCGTAGCATTGGTTGCAGGTATTGATCGTCTCGTTGATATGGGTCGCACCGTTATGTCGATTACGGGTGATGCTTCGTGTGCGGTGGTGATGCAACGTTTTGAAAACGATAGTAGCAATGTGACAGAATCTGTTGAGTAGGCAGAATAGGCCGATTCGTGTGGGCACTTCTCACCTTTTGCTCTATACGACTTAATCATCACTTAGTCGTTTCGTCTTCTTCAGCTTTGTCGTGTATCTTTTTTTGTATGAAAGCGATTTTTAGGTTCGCTTCTTTTTGCTCGTTCTGTGCTTTGGTGATGTTGGACAAGATGGTGGATAGCTCATTGATTTTCACGATGGCTTTGATGTCGTCAGGGGTGAGGTTGGTGGCATAGGTGGTTTCACCAAGGTACTTGAGTTTGAGCTTTTTGTCGGAGTTTGCTACAACGAAATCAATGATGCCTCCATCGTTTCCTCGCTTGAAGTCTGCTTTTTCGATTTTTCCTTTGATGTCGGTGGTCTCGTAGCTGTCTGTTGAGGGGGGAGTCTCGGCAAAAAGATCATCGAAACTTACGCGAACGGCCGTGTGATGGATGTTGTGTGGGCCGTAATAAATGGATGTGAGCGACATTACGCCTGTCTCATCGACTTGTGCGCGAAGGAATGCGCGTCCCAAGTTGCGTTCGATGGTTTGTGTGGGCCAAAGGTAATTGCCTATTTCTTGGTAGGCGGTGTCTTTTTCGAGTACGTATTGGCTGCGGATGGAGTCGAGTTGGGCGAATTTCACTTGTAGCAGACTGTCGAGGTAAACGAGGTTGCGCTGTTGCTCTTCAAGTTCCACTTGCTGCATCAGTTTGATGCCTTGTCGACGGGCATCAAACGCCTTCGGATAGAGTACTTTTATACTGTCGATGAGTAGCTTTGCAGTGTTGAAACTGTCTGTCAGGAAAGCTTCATTGGCTTGCTGAAGAAGCTGCTGTGCTTTTCGTTCGGTGCTGTTGCAGCTTATGAGGCAAAGTGGCAGCAGCAAATAAATGATGTACTTCATTGTTGTTTGCTATTTTTATTCAAGTTTCGCAAGTGA
>DCGR01000051.1:0-146 GCA_002315285.1 Bacteroides sp. UBA1773
GCGCCGACACTTTTCTCGGAGTGCCGTTCAATATTGCCTCGTATGCACTGCTTCTGCAAATGATGGCTCAGGTTACGGGACTCAAGGCGGGTGACTTTGTCCATACCACGGGCGACACCCATCTTTACCTCAATCATCTGGAACAG
>DCGR01000051.1:178-2815 GCA_002315285.1 Bacteroides sp. UBA1773
GCACACCTCGGCCGCTTCCCGTCATGAAAATCAATCCCGATGTGAAGAGCATCTTAGATTTCCAATACGAGGATTTCCAGTTGGAGAACTATGACCCTTGGCCACACATCAAGGCCGATGTGTCGGTGTGAACAATAAAAAAGGCGGGGAATGTGGGTCCCTCGCCTTTTTGGACTCCTTGGGGAAATCCTTGTAGCTTCTTACTTTATCGTGAATCCCTCGTTGTATTTCAGGTCGATGGCTTTTTTGTTAGGGTCGGTGTGGCGGATATGCTGTATTGTCACATCCGTACATTGTGCGTTGCTATGTACTGCGGCTCCCGCCGTGTTTGCCTCCACATTCTTCACCGTTATGTGGTTCAGGTCGCCCGCATTGTAGCCGGAGCCATAGCCCGTGTAGAGTTTCACCAGTGATTCGCGTACCACGCCACCCTTGCCTTCACGGAAGTTCTTGATGAGGATATTGCGCACTTGCGATCCGTAGGCCGACAGGCAGATCATGCCGTGTCCCCATCCCTGTTCATGCGTGCCCGTCGATACGATGTCCTTTACCACTCCATCCTCAATGTGAAGCGCGTCGGGATTGTCGGCCTTGAGTTTTGCCCACATTTTCTTTGTGAAAGAGCTTGCAAACAAATATTTGCCTTCCGCTCCTTTGTACTCGGTGTTGCCCAAGGCGGTACATGCTACGATGTCGTCGGAGGTGCTGCCCGTGATGTTCCACACCCTGAAGTGTTTGCAGCCGCAACGGAAGTCAATGCCATCGCCGTTCTTCACGTTCGACTGGATGTCGAGGTCGTGAACCTTGATGTTCGTACAGAAGTCGAAACAGATGCACCAGCCGTTGGTCATGGCAAACTGTAGGCCTGCGAGCTCAAATCCATCGACCATGCTGAAATTGATGGTGTGGGTACGGGCTCCGTAGAAGTCGCCCACCATGATTTGCTCGCCATACATGGGGTGATTGAAGCTGCGGTGTTCTTTCGGACCCAGAATCGTGGAGAAGCCGTCGCCCAGGATCCTGATGTCGTGCAGTGGTGCCACGTAGTCGGGCATTTCGTCGTAGTTGCCGGTTGGCAATGGCACGTTGGCACCGCGAAACACATTGTCGAACACTAGGTCGTTTTGTTGTATCGTGCAGTGGCGAAGCAGGATGGTGGTGTTCGAGTCCAGGAGGATGACACTGTCGATCATTACCTTGGGCACATCGAAAATCACGGTACGCTTCTCGTAGGCAGCCACATCGTGCAGACAGCGGTTGATGCTTTGCGTATGTGTCAGTCCGTTTGCGATGTAGTCGCTCAGTTTCACGGTGACACTGCTCTTGCGGGCAAACATTGTCGAGGAAAGTGCCACGACAAAGAAAAACATGATTTTACGTAGATTCATAATGGGTTGGAAATTTTGTCGCAAAGTTATGATTTTCTTTCACAATCACCTTTTCTTTCATCTTTTTTTTGAAGAAAAAGAGAGCCCTATGTGTCGGATGTCACCATATTTGGTTATTTTTGTGGTCAAAATATAGTGTATTGACAGTATCGACCATGAAAGTAGGAGACAAACTGCCCGAGATACTCGGGACAAACGAAAAGGGAGAGGAACTCGGACTGAGCGATTTTGCAGGCAGGAAATTCATTCTTTATGCCTATCCAAAGGATAACACAAGTGGCTGCACAGCAGAGGCATGTTCGCTGAAAGAGCATCATGCCGAACTGCAACAGGCAGGTTACGCCGTGGTGGGGGTGAGTAAGGACTCACAGCAAAGCCATCAGAAGTTCATCGACAAGTATGAATTGCCATTCAGCCTGATAGCCGACACCGACACCTCCTTGCTGCAAGCCTTGGGCGCATGGGGCGAGAAAAACATGTATGGCAAGAAAGTGCAAGGCACTCTCCGTACCACGTATCTGATAGATGAAGAGGGGGTTGTCGAGAAGATCTTCACATCCAAAGAAATCAAGACCAAGACTCATGCCGAACAGGTGCTCAATGCAATAGCAGAGTTATAATAGCATAAGGATCAATAATTCGATCAAACATTTTGCTGTTTGAGTAACTGTTTGTAATTTTGGGAAATGTTTAATGATTATGGCAAATTCTGTAGTAAACATCTCTGACGTATACATGAGTAGTCTTAACACTCTATCTGATTCCGAAAAGATTGATTTGGCAACAAAACTTCTCAACTCCTTAAAGGGAACGGTTTCATCATTGGTTAGATCCAATGATCCTTTTTCTGGTCTTAACGGTTCTTGGGAAGATGGTCGTTCTGTTGAGGAAGTTGAAGAAGATATCCGAGCTCATAGATTATTTACAAGAGAAAACGTAGAATGGTAATCGTATGGCAAAGAATCAATATATATTAGATACCAACACATGCATTTCCCTGCTTAAAAACAATTACCTTCTCATAGGTGCAACTGCCATTTATGACGGATGCATAATGGTTACTGGAAATACAAAACATTTTGAACGTATGCCAGGAATCGTTCATGAGAATTGGCACGAGAATTAGGATAAAACCACTGTATGGCAAAAAACAACCCCAAACACTTCGGTGCACTACGTCAAGACCAAGCCCCATGCCGAACAGATCCTGGCATACCTCCGACAGTATATAATACTCCCCGATTTTCAG